>CAJWFU010000365.1:0-3480 GCA_913031315.1 uncultured Phycisphaerae bacterium
TCCAGGACACCAGGTTTTCATCCTGGGAACAGGGGTTCGAATCCCCTTGGGGTCATTCAGTCCGGTCGCCCACGGCTTTTTCAGCGTGGGAGTCGACCCGAGGCCGTGCGAAACTCACGCCGATGAGACCGTTGATGACACGAATCCTTCGTCAGATCGCCATGTTGGCAGCGATGTCGACTGTTCTGTGGCCGGCGACGGGCTGCCACCAGGTGTCGGGAACCGGGCGTCGGCAGCTGAACGCCTACTCGATCGATCAGGAGATCGCCCTCGGGGACGAGGCCTACGAAGAGATGCTGGCATCGACTTCGAGGATCACCTCGGGACCGCGATACGAATTGGTGCAGGACGTGACGGCCCGGATCGCCGCGGCGGCTGGCAGGCTCCATCCCGAGATTGCGGATCGCTTCGACTGGGAGGTCGTGCTGGTCGACGATGATTCCATCGCGAATGCGTGGGCGTTGCCGGGCGGAAAGATGGCGGTCTACACGGGGATTCTGCCTTACACGCAGACCGCGGACGGCCTTGCGGCGGTGATGGGCCACGAGGCGGCCCATGCCATCGCACGTCACGGAGGAGAGAACCTGACCCGTCAGGGACTGATCGGCGTGGTCTTCGCCGGGGCCGCGGCGGCCCTCGATTCCGATGATGAATATCTCGTCGCGGCCGCCGCGCAGGCGTACGGACTTCTGGGTGAGACGGCCTTCAGCCGGAGTCAGGAATCCGAGGCGGACGAGATCGGGATCTTCATCGCCGCGGATGCTGGTTACGACCCCCGGGATGCGATCGGACTCTGGCAGCGGATGGGCGCCAGGGGAGGCGAACCGCCGCAGTTCCTCTCCACTCACCCCAGTAGCGAAACCAGGATCCGGCGCCTGGAATCATTGATGCCACTCGCGATCGAGATACGTCGTCGCCGTTTGAATGAACGGGCGGAATGATCCGGATGAAGACACCTGCGGGCGGTGGATCCGTCATACTGTCTCCGTTCCGTTCCGGCCTCCGTCATCGATGATTCCGAGGGAGCCTTCGCGTGTCCGTGCGACGATCATCCAAGGAAGTCCATCTCTCCAATCCCGGCCGGAACGCCGTGGAGCGGGGGTGTTTCGCGGCTGTCCGGCCGGCTCTGGAATGGGGCATCGGTCTCAAGGCCCTCAACAAGCTCTACATCGAAAACGTGCTGCCCACCGATCCCTCGAAACCACCGGGACGTCGTTTTCTCGAAGGCTTCGGGTGCGGCTATTTGGTTGGTGACGAGGAGTTGGATCGAATTCCCCGCGAGGGACCACTGGTGGTGGTCGCCAACCATCCCTTCGGCGGTCTTGATGCGATGATTCTGGACGACATGATCTCCCGGGTCCGTCCGGACGTGCGGTTCATCGCCAATGGAATCCTCTCGACCGTCCCGGCGATCAAGGAGCGGTTCTTTCCGGTCAATCCTTTCGGAGGTCCGGCGGCCGCCCGGCGGAATGCCGGTTCGATCCGGAAGTCCCTCGCCTGGCTCGAATCCGGTGGCGCCCTGGGGATCTTCCCCGCGGGCGAGGTCTCTTCGGTCCGCTGGGGACAGCGGACCGCGACCGATCCCGCTTGGAATTCAATTGCGGCTCGGATCATCAAGCAGACCGGTGCCACCGTGCTTCCGGTCTTCTTCGAAGGTTCGAACTCCGCGTGGTTCCATGGCGCGGGCCTGGTCTCCTCGAAGTTGCGAACCCTGCTCCTCGGACGGGAACTTCTTCGAGCCTGCGGTCGCCGGGTCCGGGTCGCCATCGGCACCCCGCTGCCGGTCCAGCAACTCGATCGCTTCTCCGATCCCAAGGATCTGACCGCTTTCCTCCGCATGCGAACCTACGTGCTTCGTTCGCGACTCGACCGCGAGGAACCGATCCGGAGTTCGCGGATTCGGAGAATCCTCCGAGGCAGCCCGTCGGGTTCGAAGGAACAGCCGGTTCGGATGGAACCCGTTCCCACCGTGCCGCTGGATCCTCCTGATGGACTCGCGGCGGAGATCCTCGCGCTGCCACCCGAACAGATCCTGGTGCGTCGCGGAACTCAACGGGTGATGTTCGCCGCGGCGGATCAGATCCCCAAGGTTCTTCGAGAGATCGGTCGACTCCGAGAGATCAGCTTTCGAGCGGCCGGCGAAGGCACCGGACGGTCCACCGACCTCGATCGCTTCGATGAGTGGTACTACCACCTCGTCCACTGGAACGAGGAGACCAACGAAGTGGTCGGTGCCTACCGGCTCGGGCAGACGGATCGAATCCTCGAGGAGAAGGGGATCGACGGTCTCTACACCCGGACCTTGTTCCGCTACGACAGCGCGCTCATCCATGAACTCGGCCCGTCGATCGAGATGGGGCGTTCCTTCGTCCGCCCCGAGTACCAGCGGCGATCCGAGCCTCTGATCCTGCTCTGGCGGGGGATCGGTCGGTTCGCGGGTCGAAATCCCCAGTACCGCCACCTCTTCGGGCCGGTGTCGATCAGTGCGGACTACCACGCGACCTCGACCCGGCTGCTGCTGTCGTTTCTTCGTGCGACGCAACGAATCTCCGGTCTTTCGAGGCTCGTCCGGCCGCGAAAGCCGGTTCGAGGCATGAAGCCGCGTGACTGGGATCGGACCGCTTTCGATGCGATTCGCAGTCTCGATGACGTCGATGAGCTGGTGCGGGAGATCGAGCGAGGGGAGCGGTCCGTCCCCGTGCTTGTTCGCCAGTATCTGAAACTCGGCGGCGTGTTCCTCGGCTTCAACGTGGATCAGGAGTTCAGCGATGTGGTCGATGGCCTGGTCCTGGTCGATCTGCTCCGCATGAATCGGCGGCTGCTTCGGTTCTATTTCGGGGATGAACTGTCCGCCAGTTTCGTGGCTCACCATCCTGAAGCGGACGCCCGGCTGCAGCAGGAACTCGCGGAACAGCGAGCCGCCGCCGCCGATTGACCGACCCGCCGTCCGTGTCACCGCGTAGCCTGTCAGGCATGGACAGGTGCTTCCGTAGTTTCAAGGCGTTGATGAGATCGCTGGCGGCCACGCTGCTGGTGACGGCCGCGGCGATGGGATCCCCGAAAAGCGACGATCGATTGCCCGCGCGGGATTCAACCGGATCGCTGGTGGTGACCGGGGTCGAAGATCCGGAACTTCGAGCATGGTTCGACCGACTTTCGGAACCGTCTTCCGACGTCACGGTGCTCACTCGGATCAGCGGGGTTCTCGAGCAATCCCATCGAGTCTCCTCCCCACCCGGGGTCCGGCCTCGCTGGATCGAGGAGTGGTTCGTCCGGCAATCGGATGGTTCAACCGTGGCGTTGGCGATTCCCGTGGCGTCGGATGAAACGGAATTCGAGGCTTCTCGCGCCGGAACCCGTGTGGCCTGTGAAGGTCTGGAGGTCGGGCGGTTGGCGGTGACCGGACGGGATGGCATCGCCCGTGAATGGCCGCTCTTCGTCGCGAGGTCGGTGCCTGGGGGCGGCCCCGTCGGTGGTGGG
>CAJWFU010000366.1:0-3478 GCA_913031315.1 uncultured Phycisphaerae bacterium
CCTGGGCGATGCTCGCGGAGTTCCTGCCCCGGAAGTGCGGTATCACGACCACCTTCGTCGATGCCAGCGATCCTGATGCGGTCGCGGCGGCGATGACGGAACGTACGAAAGTCGTCTACGCCGAATCGGTGACCAATCCGACCCTCCGGGTCGCGGATCTCCCACGTCTGGCCGACATCGCTCACGCGGGTGACGCACGATTGGTCATCGACAACACATTCGCCCCGATGGCGATCACGCCGATCGAGCACGGGGCCGACGTGGTGGTTCATTCACTCACCAAGTTCGTCAATGGTGCGAGCGACTTCATCGCCGGAGCGGTGGTGGGCACGGGAGAGTTCGTCGGGTCGTTGATGGATCTTCACACCGGTCCGCTGATGATCCTCGGTCCCACCATGGATCCGCAGGTCGCTCACTCCATCAGTCTGAGGCTGCCGCATCTGGCGTTGCGGATGGCCGAGCATGCCCGGCGGGCTCAACTCTTCGCGGAACGACTTCAGGATCTCAAGGTGGACGTGGTCTATCCGGGACTGGTCGATCACCCCGATCACGAACTGTTCCGAAGAATCGGCCGGCCCGAATACGGCTTTGGTGGGCTGCTCACGATCGACGCGGGCACCCGGGAACGGGCGGAAGGTCTGATGGAGGATCTCCAGAACACCGAGGGCTTCGGCTGGATGGCGGTGAGTCTCGGCTACTTCGACACGTTGATGTCGTGTTCGGCGAGCTCCACCTCGAGCGAGATGACGGACGAGGCCCTGAGCGCCGCAGGCATCTCCCCGGGGCTGGTCCGCATGTCCATCGGCTTCACGGGAAGCGTCGAACAGCGTTGGACCCAGCTCCACGACGCGTTGCACCGAAGTGGAATCATCTGATCACCCACCGGGGTCAGGCCAGAGCGGATTCGATCACTCGAAGAGTCTTCTCGCGGCCCTCCCGCGCGACCTCCAGGAGATCCCGTTTCCAATAGGTCGGGTTGTAGAGTTCGAGGGAGATGCAACGTTCGAAGCCGATGTCCCGCAGGTCGCGGAGGCACTGCTCCAACGGCAGGATTCCGTCGCCGGGGAAGACGCGGTGTTCGTCCTTGAGTTCGCTCTTCGCGGGGGATTCCGGGGCATCGTTGAATTGAAAGATCGCGATGAAGTCGCCTTGGATCTTCCGGAGGCCGGAGAAGCCCGAGTCACCGATGTGCATGTGAAAGGCGTCGGGAATGATCCGGGCCTGTGGATGATCGGCGTCGAGGGCGATCGCCGCGGCCTGGCCGAGCCGTGCGCATCCGGGAAGAAACTCGACGAAGACCATGGCCGGGACGAGTTGATAGTCGGCGATGCCGATCTCGAGCAGATCGCGATAGCGGGCGCTGGCCCAGCCGAGGTCGAACTCCGACCATGGTCGATCGGGCTGAGGAATCACCTGGATCTGTTGGGCGCCGATGGCCGAGGCCATTCGCATGCGGTCCCGGGTCGCGGGCAGGCCGGCGTCCCAGCCTTCGCGGGTCGGGGGTATCGCGTTCCAGAGGCCGATCACGCTGGGGACGAAAAGGCCGGCATCCTCGATTCGCCGGCGTAGCTCGGCGAGGGACCCGCCGTCTGCCTCGTAGCTTCGGAGTTCACCCTCCCAGGGTTCGATCGCGTCGAATCCGGCACGCGCCGCGATATCCACTTTTTCCTCGAGCGAAGCCGGGCGGATGGTTGCGGTGTCGAGGCAGATCGGCCAGGGACTTCGGCCACCCTGATGAGCGGGGGAAGGTTTCGTTGGAGGTGTCGCGCTCGCGGGCGGGATCAGGCCGGAGACGGCAGCGCCGCCGAGAATGCCCGCCACCGCGGAACGACGATTGAATTCGTGCGACATCAGGGTCTCCATTCGTTGGACACACTTGTAACCCAAGCGGAGCGAGAGCGTGGGGTGGGTCTGTTAATCTCCGTCTGGAGGTTCGAACCATGCCTGTACTCGTATCCACGCTTCTACTCGCCTTCATCATCGGGGGCGGGCTCGCGTCCGCGAACGCCGATGATCGGCTCGCCACCGCTCTGGTCGCCGCGGGAGACAATCGGACGGAGATCGAGCGGGCGATCGCCTCCGTGCCTCCGGCGCAGGGCGACGCCCTGCGGTGGCTGATCGAACGGATGCCGGTTTCGGACCTGCGGAGCCTGGATGCCGAATTCCTCGTGAAGAACTGCCGCCTGGCGTTTGAAGCACGAGAGTCGTCGGCCTGGGCCAAGGCGATTCCGGAAGCGATCTTTCTTGATGCGGTGCTGCCTTACGCGGCGGTCAACGAACGTCGGGATGATTGGCGCGAGGATTTTCGTAAGCGTTTCCAGCCTCTCGTGGCAGACGCGACCAGCGCGGGCGAAGCGGCTGCATTGCTCAATCAGAAGGTTTTTCCCCTGGTCGGAGTGAAGTATTCGACCCAGCGTCCCAAAGCGGATCAGTCGGGCCTCGAATCGATCGATGCGGGCATGGCCTCCTGCACCGGCTTGAGCGTGCTGTTGATCGAAGCCTGTCGTTCCGTGGGGGTCCCGGCCCGGTTCGTCGGGGTTCCGAAGTGGTCGGACGGGAGCGGCAATCACAGCTGGGTCGAGGTGTGGGATGACGGCGAATGGAAGTACACCGGCGCGGCGGAACCCACGGGGATGAAACTGAATCGAGGTTGGTTCGCCGGACGAGCACGGGGTGCGGTCCGCGACGATCCCGAGCGTGCGGTCTGGGCGTCGACCTGGAGCGATTCGCCCGCTCGCTTTCCGTTGATCTGGGCTCCGGCGGACCGAACCGTCCGCGGAGTGAATGTCACGGATCGATACGTCGATGATCCGGTCGACATTCCCGAGGGGCACGGCCGGCTGTACGTCCGGTTGCGTGATCTGGACTCCGGGCGACGGATGATCTCGCTCGCGACCCTGGTGATCGACGGCGAGCCGGTCGCGTCGGGTCGGACCCGGGACGATTCCTTCGACGCCAACGACCATCTGGAGTTCGTGGTTCCGCTCGGGACCGATTTCATGGTCCGCTTCGAACTGCCCAATGGAATACTGGAGGCAGGTCAGGTCTTCAGCCGCGATGAACAGATGCTCAACGTGAAGAGCGGGGTTTCGAAGCGGGAGAAGACCCAGGCTTCCAAGGACCGGGGGCTCTCCCGGACGTGGGCCCGGCGGGTGATGAACGCAAGCGTCCAGCGGCATCAAGATGAGATCCGTGATGCACGAGCACCCGAGATGGAAGCGAAGGTCCTGACCTCCGGTGATCTTCGAATGCCGTTCTCCTACATCGTGCGGGGAGATCCCCCGGCCGGTGAAGGACGTTCGCTCTACCTCTCGATGCATGGCGGGGGCGGAGCGCCGCCCGCGGTGAACGATCAGCAGTGGAACAACCAGAAGCGACTCTACGCGCCGGACGAAGGGGTCTACCTCGCGCCCCGGGCGCCGACGGACACCTGGAACCTCTGGCATCGGGGACAAGTGGATGAATTCTTCGATCGACT
>CAJWFU010000367.1:0-3471 GCA_913031315.1 uncultured Phycisphaerae bacterium
GCCGCCGGCTGGCCGATTCGATGTGAAGGTGATCCGGGCACGGTGATGGGATTGCCGATGCGCCGGCTTCAACCATGGCTTCGCATGCTGGCCGCTTCCAGCATCTCGGGGGCGGATTCCTGATGAATCAGTTCGGTGTTCCAACCCTGCTTGCGGCGGTGGAGGTGTCTGCGATCATCACCCTCCCGATCTTCGGCGTGGTGGGGCTGATCGGAGTCTGGTACTGGCGTCGTCTGGGACGTGGTCTCGTGCTGCCGATCCGCCGTCGGATCCGACGGGCTGGTCTCCTCATCGCCGGGATGACGGCTTCGATGGCCTTGGCGGCGCTTTCGTTCATTGATTCCGAAGCGACACCGATCGCCTATCTGCTGGCCTGGATGGTCGTGCTGCTTCTGGTGTTGTCGGCCGTGCTGGTGGCGATGGCGGATGTTCTGGTCACGATCCAGATCCACCAGAAGAGCAGTGAGCGTCGAATGCTTCGCGACGCCCGGGCCATTCGCCGCGCGATGGGGGCGGAAGAAGGGCGAGAGCGGGAATGAAGATCCTTTCCCTCTCGGCGCCGGGTACCCTCTGAAGCGTGAATTCCACTGCTTACAAGACGGCGGGACGACCCAGTTCCGGATTCGTTGATGCCATCGCCCGACTTGACGGAGGGCGGGTTCTTCTAGTCGGCGACTTCATGCTGGATGAGACGGTTCGTGGCGCGGCCGAGCGGTTGAGCCCGGACGCGCCGGTCCCGGTGCTGGCGGTCGACGGAGAATCAGGTTTCGAACGGCGTCCCGGCGGCGCCGGCAACGTCGCGGCCTGTCTCCGAGGACTCGAGGCCGAGGTTTCGGTCGTGGGGCTGGTCGGGGCGGATGACGCCGGGCGTCACCTCACCGAAGCCATCGCCGGGCTTGGTTGCGATACCGAAGGGCTTCTGGTCGATGTCGATCGCCCGACCACGCTCAAGCGAAGTCTGGTCGGACTGGCGCAGCACCGTCACCCTCAGAAGATGTTTCGCATGGACGTCGAGCGGCGGGATCCGGCGTCTTCCGAGATGGTGGGGCGGCTTCTCGCGGTGATCGAATCGAAGCTGGCCGACGTCGACGTGGTCTGCCTCGAGGATTACGCAAAAGGCGCCTGCCCGCCGGAACTTTGTCGGGGGCTGATCGATCTCTGTCGATCGCGTGGGATCCCCGTGCTGGTCGACCCCGCCGCGATCGAGGACTACAGCCGCTACGCCGGCGCCACGCTGATCACCCCGAATCGCAGTGAGGCGGAACTCGCCTCCGGGCTTCGGGGAGAGCTGCAGACCGATCTCGGGCTCGCTGCCGGGATCGCGGAGTCTCTTCGAGTTCGTCACGATTTCGAGACCGTGGTCCTCACCCTCGACCGCGATGGTGCGATTCTCGCGAATCCCGATGGTTGCACGCATCTTCCAACCCATGCGCGGCTGGTTTACGACGTGACCGGTGCGGGTGACATGGTCCTGGCGGCCCTGGCGGCGGCGGGTTGTCAAGGATTCGGCGGCGTCGAGGCGGTGCGGTTGGCGAACCTCGCCGCGGGGATCGAAGTCGAGCTGGCCGGAGCACAGCCGGTTCCACTGCCCGATCTGCGGCGGGCGGCGCTCGAGGCGTCGGGGGAAGGACTCGGAAAAGTCCGGTCTCGCGAACATCTGCTGCTTGAACTGGAAGTCCACCGTCGAGATGGACGCCGCATCGTGCTCACGAATGGATGCTTCGACGTCATCCATGCCGGACATGTCGCCTATCTCAAGGATGCGAGCACGCAAGGTGATGTTCTGGTCGTCGGAATCAACGCTGATGCGAGTGTTCGAGCCCTCAAGGGTGAGGAGCGCCCGATCTTCAATGAAGCGGAACGCCTGGAAGTCCTCGAGGAATTCATGTCGATCGACTATCTCGTGGTCTTTCCCGAGGACACCGCGCACGACTTGATCGATGCCGTTCGTCCCGATGTGTACGTCAAGGGCGGCGATTACGCACCGGACCAGATCGCGGAATTCGAACTGCTGAAGCAGCTCGAGATCGACGTCCGGGTTCTTGCTCACCGTCCGGGCCTCGGATCCACCGCGATTCTCGATCGGTTGCGACCGGAGTGATCCGCCGCCGAATGGTCGTCCGGGAATCCAGATAGGGACGGATCCGCCGCGGGCATTCTCGAGATTTTCTGGCATAAGTATAATTCGGGGCAATACTTGCGCTCCTGCCATGAAAAAAAGATCCGCCCATCGGCTTCGCCGACCAGCCTTGGTCATGATCGGAGCCCTTCTCGGCCTCGCCGGGTGTTCGGCCACTCCAGAGAGGGCCAATGATTCGCCGCCCCCGGGCAGGCCTCTGGGGGGTCCACAGTCCGTTCTGGTACTCCCGAGCCCGTCGCAACTCGAACTCGCCGAGGCCACCGGAATTCCGGTTATTTCGCCCTCAGGACGTCGAAACGCTTGTCTTGGAGGTCCTCGAATGCCGGATCAAGGCCCGTCGGTCGTCTCCGTGCAGATACGAGATGACCAGCGAGTGATCAACGGTCGGGTTCAATCCCAGACCCGCTGGAGCACGAGAACCCGGGATGTTCGAATCCGGGTCCGTTGAGACAGGGCGGGTACTCGTCGGCCCGGGTCGGCACTGGAAAGCCGGGGCGAATGATCGTTTGGTCTCTAAGTTGTCGGACCAAGGCGAGTTGACGACGAGATTTGGTTCTTGACATAGGTTCCTCTCGGCCTCGATACTCATTGAAGCTGGGGGATTGAAGTAAGCCGTAGTTCGGACGCATACCGCGGCCGTCCCATGGTCTCATCTCAGTCAACCCCAGCAAGGGAAAGTCGATGGCCACCCAACTCTCTCCAGAAGTCGAAACAGTCGGAGAAGCAACTTCAATTCTCCTTGGGAAGACGGCTGAACGCCGAACCCAGACCACCACCAAGAAAGAAATGGTCGACCGGATCGCCGCAGTCACGAATCAATCGAGGTCGGATGTGAAACGCACCATCCAGACTTTTCTCGACGAAATCATCGAAGAACTCGGGAAAGGCAATCGCCTGGAGTTCCGCGACTTCGGCGTCTTCGAGACGCGAGAGCGAGCGGCCCGTCGGGCCCAGAATCCCAAGACGCTCGAGCAGGTCGAAGTACCGGCCCGACGGACCGTGAAGTTCAAGACCGGCCGCCTGATGAAGGCCAGGGTCGAGGGCGGCGAAGAGTGATTCGAAACTCGGGTCTTCCGTCCCGGGTTTTCCACCATTGCATGTGGACCGTTGGACGGCTGCGAGGCGTATTCGCCCGGCCGTCCTCTCAGCGCGCACAATGAACGACATGGAACAATCGTCCGGTCGAAAAGGTCGTGGGGGTCCGGGCAAGGGCCGCCGGGGTGAGGATTCCCAGCCGATGCAGATGGAGGAACTCTCTCGGCTCGCCGAGGCGATGCCGCCGCACGCGCTCGAGGCCGAGGTCTCCCTTCTCGGCTCGCTCCTGCTTGATC
>CAJWFU010000368.1:0-3444 GCA_913031315.1 uncultured Phycisphaerae bacterium
GTCGGAGTGCCCGAACATGTGGACCCCGATGCCGTTGATCAGATCCCACTTCACCGAACCGTCGAGCAGTTCGACCAATGGCCCCCGGCCGATGCCGGAACCCACGTAGGGGAAGATCGGCCCTCGTCCCTTGGCATCGGTGGAGCGGTCGATCCAGCTCTGGAGGTTCTCTCGACCACCCGATCTTGCCGGCCTTTCGCCCTCGATACCCGCCTGAGCCGCCTCGAGTCGTCCGAGAATCGCGTCGATCGCGGCCCGAGTCTCCGGGGCATCGTGAAAAGCGGCGGCGATGTTCGAATCAGGAACGGGGGTGGACACGAGCTGGCTCCAGAGGTTCGGGGACGGACGAGCATGAGACTGGATCGTCCTGCCTCATGGTATCGGCCGACCGGAGCCCGTCCGTTCGCCGAAACCGTCCCGATCCAGACGATGAAGCAGGACCGCGAGAAGTGCGGTTCTTTCGACCAGACTCGAGATTTCCAGATGCTCGTCGGGACGGTGCATTCCCCCACCGCGAACCCCCAGGGTGTCGATGGTGGGCACTCCAGCGGCCTGGAGGAGATTCCCATCGCACGCGCCCCCCGTGGAGGCGAAAGGCATGGGCCGCCCCAGGGCCTCGCTGACTTCTCTTGCTCGTTCCGCCAGAGCCAGGACTTCCGGGGTCGAGGGTTTGGCCGGGCGGAGGAATGCGGTTCGAGCCCTGATTCGGGGGGCATCGGTCATTTCGCCCGCCAGCTTCGCCCCAAGCTCCCCGACCACTCGGTGAACGTCCGCCTCCAGACCGGCCTGTGAAGCTTCGTCGGCGTAGCGAACATTGCCCCAGCAGCGAGCATGGTGTGGCACCGCATTGGTGGCACCACCACCGTGCACGGGACCGATGTTGACGATCCGCCCACGCTCGGGATCCGCGAGCCCCGAGACCTCGATGATCGCCCGGGAAAGTGCGACCACGGCCGAACGTCCTTCGGTGAACGCTCGTCCGACATGAGCCGCCCGCCCCACCGCTTCGAGCATGAAGGTGCCCGACCCCATTCGTTCGACCACCAGCGAGCCGTCCGGCAACGCGGGCTCGAAGACCAGCCCGATATCGTGACCGCGGGCGGCTTGGAGCAAAGCCTCTTCACCGAAAAAGGTCCCGGTCTCCTCGTCACTCACGAGCACCATCGTCCAGTCGACCCGGCGACCGAGGGATTCCAGAACCTCCAACGCGGCGAGGGCGACCATCAGCCCGCCTTTCATGTCCATCGCACCCGGTCCCCGGGCGATGTCGTCCTCGACCGAAGACAGTTCCTGAAAGGGACCGTGAGGATCGTGAACGGTGTCGAGGTGGCCGCACAGAACCATCCGCACGGCATCGACGCCGTCTCCCGCCGGACGCCGGGCCACCAGCGTCGGGGGAATCGTGACCTTTGGCCCCGAAACATCATCGTCGATCTTCGGCGCATCCTCGGGTTCCCGGCGAATCTCGAGCCAGTCCGGCCGTGGACGACCCGGTACCAGTTCCACTTCGGCGCCCAGGCGGCGAAGCCGTTCCTCGAACCATCCACGCGTCCGGTCGAGCCCTTCCACGTGGTTGTGCCCGGTCGGTATGCCGACCAGCATTCGCAGATCCCGCTCCAGGGCTGCCGCTCGTTCCTCGACCAGAGCGAGCAATCGTCGCTCGAAGTCGTCGAACCGGTCATCGGACGTCATCATGGTGTGCTCCTTGCCCGACCCGCGAACGCGGATCCCGACTCGATTTCAACCCAACCTCGAAAACTCTCCACCGCCGGCCCGCGTTGCCGAACCGGATCGGTCGGCCGTCCGGACCAGGCGATCTCCAAGCGACCACCGGGAAGTTCGATGTCACGCCAGGAATCATCACCCGGCCCCGAAGCCGCGACCAGGGCGACCACCGCCGCACAGGCGCCCGTGCCGCACGCCCGAGTGGCTCCGCTTCCTCGTTCCCAGGTGGACATTCGAAGACCGCCTCGATCATCGGAACTCACCAGGTGAACGTTGATTCGCTCGGGAAAGAACGGGTGACATTCGATCTTCGGCCCCACGCAGCGAATCATCCGGTCGAGTTCCGCGCGGCCGACTCCGCCGAGGCTGAGAACCGCATGCGGGTTGCCCATTGAAACCAGAGTGAGGCGTGTCGTCGGCGGGAGATCCCGGCCCGCGAGAATCTCCCCGGCATTCCGATCGATCACCGGTTCTGCAGGCCCGACGCCGGGAATCCGGGACGGAATCATCGCGGATTCAAGACGCGGCGAGGGCATGGTGGCCTCCACGCGAACCGTGCCGTCCGCGAGCATCGGCCCGGCCAGCAGTTCCACCACTCCGCCGGGTGTCTCGACTCGGATCGATCCTTCCGCAACGAATCCATCCTGACGCAGCCAACGAGCGAGACATCGGAGTCCGTTGCCACAGACGCCACCGTCGGAGCCATCCGCGTTGAAGATCCGCATTCGGGCGTGATTCGCGACGTCCACGGGGGCTTCGAGCATCACCACGCCGTCCCCGCCGATCCCTTCCCGACGATCACTGATCCTGATCACGGTCGCCGATCGGAGTTCGACTCCATCCCGCCCATCGATGAACACGTAATCATTTCCGAGGCCGTGCATTTTCACGAAGGGAACCTTCATGATCGAGCCTCCGCCGCGACGCCGTCGCTCAGGACGATCCCATCCCCGGCTTCCGTCGCCAGTTCGATCCCCCACCAGGCCGCAGCCAGGCAGATGATCGACATGGACACCAGGTTGAGCAGCCGCACGGTTCGATCGATGGGAAGCGCATCAACCGGCCGGCCGATCAGAGACTCGAGATGGCGACGGCGAGAAGCGATCGATCCGTGCCGCCAGCTGAATCGCTCCATCGGCACGCCGTTGGCATGCGAAACGACCAGAAGTGCCGAGGCCATCGAGACCGCTCCGGCACTCGAAACCACGGGCAAGGCCTGATCCTGCTCGTCCACGGACATCCGCACCGCGGCGAACGCATCGGCCTGCCGCTCGAATCTTCGGGAGACCCATCCGAAGCCCATGAGCACCCCGGCGAGCACCAGACCGGTCGCGGTGAGATCGAGGAATCCCAGATCCCGTTGCATCGCCGCCACCGAACCACCCGCATCGATTCGCCATTGGTAGAGGCTCACCACCAACGGATCCATCAACAGACCCATGCTGATCGCCAGCGCGACCACGGAAAGTCCCATCCAGAGCATGTGATGACGCCGTGCGTGCGCCAGTTCATGGGCCATCACCGCCATCACCTGATGACGATGAAGCGAATCGAGCAGTCCATCGGTCAACATCACCCAGCGAAGGACACCGAGGATCCCCGTCACCCCGGCATTGATCATCAATCCACCGGTCGGCCACAGGAGCAGGTCGCGCACCCGCACACCGGCACGATGACACATGCCCTCGAGAATGTCGCGAACCTCCCCGGGAGGCAGCG
>CAJWFU010000369.1:0-3428 GCA_913031315.1 uncultured Phycisphaerae bacterium
CCCGCCACTCCACCCGGCCCGTCCCGGATCCGTGCCGTCGTCGGCGAGTTCGATCGCTCCGCCGCATCAGAACGTTTCCTGGGTCGTCGATGGAGGGTCGACCCTTCGGGTGGACTCTCGTGGTTGGGCGGCCGCCTTCTCGGCCACCGGTCGGTTCGCGGTCGAGCCGTCGGTCGACGGGTTCGTCGGACGGCGGGCGGCGGACGAGGTCGATGAGTGGTGTCGAAAACTCCGTCCGGTCGATTTTCAGATGCAGTTGGAAGGCTCGGCGGGCACGGTGAGTCTTTCGCTCGACCCTGACTTTCCCGGGAACGCCATGTCTTTCACCGAGTCGGATCGAGGGGTCATCGGGGTGGCGGTACGAATGAACGTCGAGGCTGCTCTTCCGCCGATCATCGGCATTCATTTCGATCTGGAGGAGGCGTATCTGACGTTGCCCTTCGTCATCTCGCCGGGTGGAGAACTTCGTCTGGGTGGGCATGGAGCACTCGATGCGATGTCGATCTGGCCGGTGGCGCCGGCGTTGCAGGACTACATCGGAGGTGTCACACCGAAGATGGCCATCGATGATGAATCAGTGAGGTGTGCGGACGCCGCCCGGCAGGTGGCCGAGCATTTCCTGGCCCTGCACGCCGGAGAGTGTGGCCTGGAGGTCGGGGACTGAAGTCACCGGGAACGTCCGGGAATCGACGTCGGCACTTTTTCGAAGTGCGGCGTCGACCCGGACGAACCAATTCGGACGTTTTCCCGACTCGATGCGGGGACGTGTCGTACCGTCTGGTTGCACATTCACTTCCGGCCGGGAAACCCGGTCTCAGATCGGACCTCTCCCATGATCTCGCGACTCGTCATTCTTCCGGCCCTGATCGGTAGTTGGTCCATCGTGGGGGGGGTGGATGCTCAGCAGTTCCTCGATCGGACATCGACTCGATTTCCGACCCAGGCGGTCTACAGCAATCAGCTCTCATTCTGCGACGTCGATGGTGATGGTGACCTGGACATCGCCTTCGCGGACGGCCAGGGATATTCATCCGCCGGAGCAGCCCTTCGGGCGAAGCTCTACATCAACGATGGCAATGGCGTCTTCAGCGACGAGTCCGATTCCCGAATTCCAGTGACCGGTTGGTTCCGCGGGGTCGAATTCGGGGACATCGACCGGGATGGCGACTGGGACATGGTCCTCGCGAACGACTTCTTCCGCGAGCCGGTGCTGCTGGAGAACGACGGTTTCGGATTCTTCACCGACGTCTCCGACCGGCTTCCGGGCATTCCCCTGTCTTCAGCTCGAGCCCAGTTCGCCGACGTCGATGACGATGGTGATCTCGACCTCGCGTTCTGTCACAGCGGAACCTCCAGCCGTTTCGGTTCCAACGGCCGCCCTCAGCTCTATCTGAACGACGGAGCCGGTACGTTCACCGACGCGACCGCGACCAACACGCCGAACGCGATCGTGCGGGATCAGCAGGACTGCCTCTTCTTCGACATGGATAATGATCTGGATCTCGATCTTCACATTGGAAGTCGTTCCAGCAGTGGCGGGGGAAGCCAGCTGTGGAGAAACGACGGAGGCGTGTTCACTCGAGTGGTCGATTCGGTCCCGGGCGACGGGTCCACCTACTCCTACGACGCGGGTGACGTCGACGGTGACGGTGATCTCGACCTGCTCGGTGCGAATGCCGGATCCTCCAATCGAGAACTTCTCATCCTCAACGATGGAGATGGCACCGGCTGGACCGACATCTCAGGCAACATCGCGCCCAATCCGACGGCCGACGACAACGATTCGAAGTTCATCGATTACAACATGGACGGCAGGCTCGATTTCGTGATCGCCGCCCTTGGTGCCTCTCAGGACCGGTTCTATCGCAACACGGGCACCGGGAACTTCATCCAGGCGAACAATCTTCAGACGTCGATCAACGACTCGTCGCTGGACATCGGTTTCGGCGACGTCGACGGTGATGGTCGTCCGGACTGCGTGACCGCCCAGGGGGAGTTCGGAAACTTTCAGAACCGGCTCTACATGAACACCGGTCCCGTCGACGACATCGATCCGACCTTTCTCTCGGTGACCGAGGTGACGCCCGTGGGTGACGCGGTCGGGCCGTTCAATGTGCGAGCGTTGGTGGTCGATCAATACAGTTCGGATCGGGGCTTCATGCCTCGTTCCATGGAACTGATCGTGTCGACCGATGGGGGCCGGCCTCAGGCCATCGCCATGGTCTGGGTGGGCAATTCGATCTGGGAGGGAGTGATTCCGACCGTCGACCCCTGCACCTCGGTCGAGTATCGGGTGCGGGCGGAGGATCGGGCCGGCAACGTCGGAGAAAGCGTTTCGACCATCTTCGAGACGGCCGGTTCCTGCGATTCGCCTGCTGACCTCAACCAAGACGGGCGGGTGAACGGGGCGGATCTCGGATTGATGCTGGCGGCCTGGGGTGGACGCGGGCCGGCGGATCTCAACGGAAGTGGATCGGTGACCGGAGCCGACCTCGGCCTCCTGCTGGCCGCGTGGACCGGTTGAGCGCCGATCACGTCGTCAAACCCTGTCCCTCACCTGCCGCACGTCGTTCGCGAAGCGACGATTCGCATCCTCCACCATCCCGGGGATCAGGAACAGGTCGATGATCTGCCCGATCAGGAGCAGGCCGCCGGTGAAGAGCCAGATCAGGCCGGTGATGATCTTCCCGTTGTAGAAGCGGTGGATCCCGAAGAAGCCCACGAAGCAGAGCAGCCAGAGCAGGTAGGACGTTCCGGTCGACTTCATGGTCGGGCTCCAGGGTTCCGAGGCGGTCTTGAGATCGGGAGGAAGCGCCAGGCTTCCTCGGATTCGGTCCCAGGCACTTTCGCCGATATGCTCGGGACATGCGAGCTCCCTCCGCCGGCGGTGGATTCCCCGCCATCCTCTACACCTGGAAGAAGGCCCGAGAGGCTGGAGGTCTGCGTCGCCTGTGGAAGGCGATGCGGACCCGAAATGCCTGCAAGACCTGCGCCCTCGGAATGGGCGGTCAGGCCGGCGGCATGGTGAACGAGAGCGGGCACTTCCCCGAGGTCTGCAAGAAGTCCCTCCAGGCGATGGTCGCGGACATGGGCGGGGCGATCACCCCCGAGTTCTGGGCCGACCACGACTTCGACGCCCTGCGGGCGCTCTCGCCGCGGGAGCTCGAGTCGCTCGGCCGCATCGTGCATCCGCTCCACGCCGGCCCGCTCGACGACCGCTACCGGCCGATCGAGTGGTCGGCCGCCATGGATCGACTGGTCGAGCAGCTGAAGAAGACGCCGCCCGAGCGCACCTTCTTCTACTTCAGTGGTCGAAGCTCGAACGAGGCGGCGTTCCTGCTGCAGCTCTTCGCCCGGCTGCACGGCACCAACAACGTCAACAACTGCTCCTACTACTGCCACCAGGCCTCGGGTGTGGGGCTCGCGAG
>CAJWFU010000370.1:0-3423 GCA_913031315.1 uncultured Phycisphaerae bacterium
CCTCGCTCGCGCTGGTCGGGGTGATGATCGCCGTCGCGCTGGTTCCGCCCCTAACCGCAGCAGGCATCTATACCGGTGCGGGCATTCCCGAAGCGGGCGCCAACGCGCTGTTCCTGTTCACCGTCAACCTCGTCTGCGAGCCGCTTCGAGCGGGCTACGTCCACGAACTCCGACTCGATCAATTGCGAGACGAGGCGGGCGAACCGCTGGTCCACCCGGATGCCTACTACACCCTGATCGAGATCCCGACCGCGGAATGAACCCGATGCCCGAACCAACCGAAGAAGACCGACGATTCATGCGACGAGCGATCGAACTGGGACGCGAAGTCGCGATCGACCAGGGCACCGCCGGACCGTTCGGATGCGTGGTGGTGAAGGATGGCGAGATCATCGCCGAGGGCGCCAATCGCGTGATCGTGGATGCGGATCCGACCGCGCACGGTGAGATGGTCGCGCTCCGGGCCGCCTGCCGGGCCCTCGGCACGCATCTGCTGGATGGATGCACGGTGTACACCAGCAGCGAACCGTGTCCGATGTGCTACGCCGCGTGTTGGTGGGCCCGAGTCGAGCGCATCTGGTGCGCAAGCTCGATCGACGATGCCCAGGCCTACGGTGGGTTCGACGACCGGGCGATCCTCAATGCGCTCGGTCTTCCGTCCACGGAACGTTCACTGCCGGTCGACCGACTCTGTCAGGATGAGATGCGCGGAGTCTGGCAGGCCTTCCGAGATCGACCCGATCGGCCGCACTATTGAAGCCGCCTCTTCTCGATCGACCGGAATCATGGTGAAACGCCGCTGGATCGAATTCGCGTTCTTCTTCTGGATCCTGCCGCTTCTGGTGGCCATGGCTCCGACCAGCGTGCTGCCGCCGATCCCGATCCTCTGGGCGTGTGCCATCGTCGCCCTGCTGGTCCTGCGTCGCAGTCCTGATTTCGACCGCCGACTCCTCTGGAATCCGGCAGGAATCCTCCCCGGCCTGCCGGGGGTGTTCGCCCGATTCGCGTTCTTCGGGCCGCTGATGGTCATGCTGGCGTGGCTGATGGAACCCGAGTGGTTCCTCTCCATGCCCCGCGACCGACCTCTCGCCTGGTTGACGGTGATCCTCGCCTACCCCTTCTTCTCGGTGATTCCCCAGGGCATCCTCTACCGCTCCTTCTTCTGCCATCGATATCAGCCACTCTTCGGTGGCGGCATCACCATGGTGATCGTGGCCGCGGCGAGTTTCGGATTCGCCCACATCGTGATGCACCGATGGGAACCGATCCTGATGACCACCGTTGGAGGACTGGTCCTGACCAGCACCCTCCTGCGAAGGCGGAGCGGACTTCTCGCGGACGTCGAACATGCGCTCTACGGTGATCTCGCCTTCACCCTCGGACTCGGGGTCTGGATCTTCACCGGCGCGGCCCGCGAGGGACTCTGATCATCCGGAGTCGGACGGGCGGTGAATCACGACCACCCTCTGAGACCGGGACGCCTTGCCATGTCCGCCCCGTGGGTCTTCCGGGTCGAGAACGATGGTGAATCCCACCCGTTCCGGTTCGCGGGCCGGCACCCTCGGCAGCGCCGCCGCCTTGGATTCGTCCATCGGTTCCCGCGGGCGCCGTGCGAACACGATTCAGCGAAACGATTCCCGCAGCACCACGTCCGGTGCGAGGCGGAACATCTCCAGCAGACCCCTGACCGCCGCCCCCCGGCCCCGCCGAAGATCCGCGAGGGTCTCCGCGAACGCGGTGACGATCCGGTCGGAGTCTTCATCCTGGATCATCAGGGGCGGGACCACCTTGAGCACCGCGCTCGACTTGGCGGTCGACTGCACCAGCACCCGATGATCGGTCAGCATCTTGATCGCCACCGCCTGGGCCACGATGGTGGGCGTCCGTTTGGCGAATCCCGGGAGATCGAAGGCCATCGCGGCGGGATCGAGCTCAACCCCGAGCATCAGGCCGCGACCGCGGATCTCCTTGAGTCCCGGCTCGGTCTTCGCCAACGCCCGCAGGCCCTCGATGATCCGACCACCCTGGATCGCGGCTCGTTCGGTCAGCGCTTCCCGCTCGAGAATCTCCAGCACCGCGAGGCCCGCGGTCATCGCCAGCGGGTTCTCCCGGAACGTGGACGAATGGACCACCGAACGTTCGATCGAATCGAAGACGGCGTCGAAGACCGACGCCCGTCCGATGACCGCTCCCACCGGAACCATCCCGCCACTCAAGGCCTTCGAGAGGCAGACCAGATCCGGAGTCACGCCATCGCGGTCCGCCGCGAGGCGGGAGCCGGTCCGCCCCAGCCCGGTCTGGACTTCGTCCGCGACCAGCAGGGTGCCGGTGCTTCGGCAGATCTCCGCCACTTCGGCGAGGAGTCCCGGCGGATGTTCGATCACGCCCTTGCCCTGAATCGGCTCGAAGAAGAACGCCGCGATTCGTTCAGTTTGCAGAACCTCGCGCAGGTGCTGCAGGTCACCGAACGGAATCTCCTCGCACCCGGGGACCAGCGGTTCGAATCCCTTTCGAAGCCACTCCGCACCGTTGAGGGAGAGGGCACCGAGAGTGAGACCATGGAACGCGTTCGACCAATGTGCGAAGCCGGAACGACCCGTTGCGCTTCGGGCGATCTTCATCGCCGCCTCCACCGCTTCGGTCCCGCTGTTGACGAAGAAGACCCGGTCGTCCCGGCGATCCACGAATCGCTTCAAGCGATCCGCCAGCGCGATCGCAAGAGGTGGGATCTCGAACTGGACCAGCGACGGTGGTGCGAGACGGAGCGCCTGCTCCAGGGCGTCGCGGAGCACGGGATGATCACGGCCGACTGAAAGACAGGCGTAGCCGCCGATCGCGTCGAGGTATCGATCACCTCGCTCGTCCACCAGATGAGCGCCATCCCCGGCGACGAATCGGTGCTCGAAGCCGGTGATGCGAAGAAGATCGAGAAATCGCGGATTCA
The DNA here is from genome assembly GCA_913031315.1 of uncultured Phycisphaerae bacterium. Lineage (GTDB taxonomy): Bacteria > Planctomycetota > Phycisphaerae > Phycisphaerales > SM1A02. The sequence goes on from CAJWFU010000370.1 coordinate 2,945, forward strand.
GCTGCGCGGCATCCGACGAGGACGTGCGGCCGCCATACGCATCGAGAACCGACTGCAGATCGAATCCGGACGACAGGTTCATTCGCTCCGCTGGACCTCACGCAACACGCCCGCGTGATCCGTGTCGTCGTTGAAGAAGAGAAAGGCCGAGATGTCACGATCATCCGTGAACGCGACCGGACCAACTCCCGCGGCGACGAACATGAGACGAGTGCCATCGACCGAAGCCGGGCCCACGCTGCCCTGATAGGAAACGGAGATGAGTCTGGCGGAGTATTCACCCGACGGGACCTTCACTCGGAATCCGCCGAGATCCTCCCAGGTGCATTGCGCGTTCCCGGAATACTCCACGTCCGACGGCGAGCCGAGATCACAGACCGAGATCTTGATCGCGTTCGTCGCCTTGCTCGCACCCGCCTCCCGGATCACCGGTTCGGCGGGGTCGAGTCGGATGAGCATGCCGTTGGGGTGGTTCACGG
>CAJWFU010000371.1:0-3420 GCA_913031315.1 uncultured Phycisphaerae bacterium
TCCTGCTCCAGCAGTGGAGCGTGACCAGCGGAAGCCCCGCCGATCTCAACCGCGATGGCGTGGTCGACGGCGGGGACATCGGCGTGCTCTTCATGAGCTGGGGACAGTGCTTCTGAGCGGCTCGGGTGTGTTTCCCCTGTTCACCGGAGCGTCTGTTGAGGGGCACGAGGAATCCCGTCGGCATCGGCTCCTCGATGGTGTTGGGGCCAGATCCCCAGCTTCAATCTGATCCCCGCGGCCTCGGGGTGGGGCGATTGAGGCTGGAACGGCTCCGACCTCGGCCTCCGCACGTGGCCGTGATCGGTGCGACAATGCGTGGGACTCCAGCGTGATGGTCGGCCGTGCCTGCGGCCGGGCGTTTCGTCCCCCGATCCTGGATCCACCTCGTGACCGACGCAGACCCAGTCTGACCTAGCCCGCCGTCGCCGCCGGGAGATCCTTCGGGAGTGGCCCTTACCGCTCTCCTACGGTTCGCTGCTGGTGACCCTGACCGTCGGGGCCGGCTGGTTCGCCGACCCGATCGCCCCCGGAGCGATCTGGCCGCTCTTCGGCTGGCTCTTCCTGGTGATTCTGCTGGCGGCCTTCGCCGTGGTCCACCACGCCGAGTGTCTGGCGGTGAAACTGGGAGAGCCCTATGGCACGCTCATCCTGACGCTTTCGGTGATCGGGCTCGAGGTGCTCATGATCGCGACGATCATGCTGACCAAGGACGAGAACCCCGAGATGGCCCGGGACACCATGATGGGGGTCCTGATGATCGTCCTCAACGGGTTGTTCGGGCTTGCGGTGATCGTCGGAGCCTTGAAGCACCGCCTGCAGGCGTTCAATCTCAAGAGCAGCGAAACCTACCTGGCCGGCATCATCGTGCTCAGCGGGCTCGGGCTCGTGCTGTCGGGCCACATCCCCGAAGGCTCGCTGATCATCTTCGAGGGCTTCCTCGTGATCGTCTTCGTCGCCGTCTACGGCGTGTTCCTCCGTCTCCAGACGGTCGAGCATCGCGGCTTCTTCGAGTACGAGAAGGCCGACGGGAGCGAAGAGGAACACGGTCACGCCGATTCCCCCTTCGGCGTGGGCTACCACGTCGCGCTGCTGGTCCTGACGCTCCTGCCGTTGGTCCTGCTGGCGAAGTCGTTGTCGGTGGTGCTCGACGTGGGACTGCCCGCCCTCGGGCTTCCCGATGCGATCGCCGGCCTGGTGGTGGCGGTCCTGATCCTTGCGCCCGAAGGTCTTGCGGCGATCTCCGCCGCCCGTCACGACAACCTCCAGCGAGCGGTCAACATCTGCCTCGGTTCGGCTCTGGCCACCATCGGACTCACCATCCCGGTGGTGCTGGTGATCTCGTTCATGGCGGGTCAGATGCTCACGCTCGGGCTCGACGCCCCGGAACTCGTTCTGCTGGTGATCACGCTGCTCCTACTGCGGGTGAATCTGGCGCGGGGCGAGGTGAACATGATGAAAGGCGTACGGCACCTCTCCCTCTTCGCCCTCTTCGCGGGTTACGTGATCTTCGTGTTCGTCTGATGATGCCCCCGTCGTCCAAACGCTCTTTGGGTATCAGGCCGGCTGAGATGGAGCGAGACTGGACCGAACGTGGAGGGTGGCGGAAAAAGGCGGGGTAAATTCGTTCAAGGTCGGCGGTCCCCGAGCGAAGATTGGCGGTTTGGCGTCAGTCGCCGTAGGGTCTCTCGGTAGACCTTCGGTTCGAACAACGAACACCGGCAATCCAAGATCTGGGTACTGGTGCCAGTAGCCCTTTTGGGGAGTTTGACATGGATCCCTCCTGGTACGTCCTCGATCAAAAGACGACTCCGGAATCCGTTCGCGGTCCCTACGATCGATCTCAAATCACCGTGCTCATCACTCGGGGCCTGGTGACCAGAGAGTCTCTGGTCGCACGAGTCGGACGGGACGACTGGTCTCCCGCATCGAGCGATACCGAATTGGCGACGATCATTTCGGGGGCTCCGTTGGTGTCGCCTCCGGTGTCGCCCCCGACAGAAGAGGCATTTTCGGCTCCGGATGCGCCGCGGACCTGGCCGGAGGCTTCCGTCACGTCCGCGGAATCCAATCACGGGGGACTTCCACTTCCGCAAGGTGATTTTCGCGTCGGCGATGCTTTTTCCCTCGGCTGGGCCACCTTCAAGCGTGGATACGGTCACCTGTTGTTGTGCCTGGTGATTGCCGCCGGGCTTTCGTTGCCGATCATCGTTCTTTCCCTCTTGGCAGCACAGCTGCAAGCGAGGGCGGAGTTCACCGGAAATCAGGAACTTCTGGCGATCGCGACCGCATGCACGTCGTTTTCCGAAATCATGAATTATCTGCTTGGTCCATTGGTCGCCGCGGGGTTGTTCTGGTCGGTGGTCGCGGTGATCCGGGGCGAGCAGCGGATTGGTGATGTCTTCGCCGGGTTTCATCGATTTCTGGGTCTGCTGGGAACTCAGATTCTCTGGGTTCTGGGTCTGTTCGCGGTTGTGGTGGGACTCGGCCTGGTGAGCGGTCTGCTCGGAGCCGCGGCGGTGGCGGCCATGGACTCCGGCAATATCGCGATCAAGCTGGTGGGCCTGGTGGTGATCATTCTCGTGATCGGGGTAGGCGTGCTGGCACTCCTTCTGTGGCTCCGAGTGGTCGTTGCGATCACGTTCAGCTACATCCTCCTCGTCGATCCAAGGGAATCCGTCCGGGGCGGATTCAACGTGATGGGGGTTGCCTGGAGAATGGCATGCCATCGACGAGGCCGTCCGATGGCTGCGGTGATTCTCGGTGGGATTCTGGCCTTCCTATCCGTGTTCCTGTTCTGCGTCGGCTTTTTCTTTCTCGGTATGCCGCTGTACATCTCGATCGTCGGTGCGTCGTACGAGCTGGTCCGTCGAGATATCGACGCCTCGAAGCAGCGGTTGGCCTGAGGCAGGTCTCGGCCGACGAGCCTCCGCTCTTCGATCGGAAGGGGATGGGACTTCAACCGGTCTTCTTCTTGATTCGAAACCTCGGCAAGCGTCCCTCAGTCGATCTGACGATCCACGAACAGGGTCGCTCCGGCGGGGCCGGTCTCTTCTGGGACGTTGAAGCCCAGAGATCGGTAGAGCCCGCGGGCGGCTAGGTTTTCGACCGCGACTTCGAGGGTCAGTCGCCCGCAGCCGAGGGCCACGGCGTGCTCGGCGCAGGAATTCATGAGGCGGCGACCGAGTCCTCGACCCCGGACCTCGTCCCGCAGGTAGAGGTCATGGATGTTGCAGGATTCACGTCCCCCGAAGCTCGAGAGGGTTCGCTGGGCCATGAGATGACCGACGATCCGCCCGTCGGGTTCCGCGGCCAGTAGGACGAACGCGGCTCGGCGTCGAAGTTGGGAACCCAGCGCGTGGCGGGTCGAACCGTCGATTTCACGTCCTCCTCCCGCGCCAAAGGCTGCGGTCTGTTCGACGA
>CAJWFU010000372.1:0-3396 GCA_913031315.1 uncultured Phycisphaerae bacterium
TGAGGATCGAAGTTTCCTAGCAGGCGTCCCGGCACGAGGCCGAGCGAACGATGTGACGCGGACTGGAAACCGGCCGGAGGGGCCAATCGCCAAAAAGACGCGCGAACCGCGGATGGTACCGATTCCCCGCTCCCTGTCAACGCCTGAGGGCGGGAATCTGGGGTGAGATCCCGCTTCGTCGGCCAACCGGGCCTGAACCCGCCCGATTTGGATCCTTCAGACCCATCGAGGCGAGGTCTGAACGTACCATGTTCGGCCATAAGTCCTTCCGGACGGCCGCGGGCCGCTCGGCACCGTTTTCAGTGCTTTGAGGCCCCAAAGCACCCACGCCCGTCAGGAACCCGCTCCATGCCCTCCGTCGCGATTCGAAGCCTGAAGGCCATCCTGCCCGGCCTCATCCTGGTCGGCATGCTCGAAATGGCTCCGGCTGCCGCGGCCGGCGAGCGAATCGAAAACGCCACCCTCGGCTGTAGCGTCGAGCTTCCGGAAACCGGTCAGGCGGCGATCGCCGGGGGTGACGACGCGGCATTCATCCGGATGGTCGAGCGGGAGAAATCACCGCCATCCTGGGAAATCGTGATCCGAGAACTCCGACTTCCCGTCCCCGAAGGCACGTTCGGGGAGCCCACGGCCCCTCCCAGCCCCGCCCTGATGATGGAGGCCTACCTTGAGGACGCCCAGGCGGCCAACGACGCCCTCGAAGTGAACGAACAGCCCTCCGAGATCCGATTGGCCGAGCTTCCAGCCGCCCGGGCATCCGCGAGTTTCGAACATTCCTCCGGCCGGACGGCGAGGTACGACTGGACCTTCATCCAAACGGGCCCCCGCCGTTTTCTGCTCGTTCAATACCTTGGCGATCAGGCCAGATGGCCGGCCGAGATCTTCCAGACCGTGACCGAGTCCATCGAAATCCAGACCGAGGCCGAAATCGCCGCCCGAACCCTGACGGTGGTCGAGCGAGGATCCGCGATCATCGCCCGATTCGACGAGCCAGTCTTCAAAATGCTGGCCGAGCGGGTGAACGAGGGACTCTGGTATCGACTGCATGGAACCAGAAGAGACACCGGTGAGGACCGAGAACTGGGCTACGCGAGACTGGCGGTACTCGAAACACTGGAGGATGCCGTCCGGAAGCCTGGCCCACCGGTGGCGACCGAGACTGGCGAAACGGGACTCCTCGTCTGGATCCAGATTCGAATTCTTCCTTCCAGCACGGGCGCTCCCTATCGAGATGTGGATCATCGGGCCTGGCTGTCCTGGGACCGCGAAGCGGAACTCTGGCTGTTGCGGGAAAGCGATCGAATGCAGAATTCAGACGCGACCCGGTCCACCTCGATCTTCGGAATTCGACCCCGCCCCACCGCCAAGGACCCTCGACGCTGGCTTCAAGTGGTGAGCCAGAGCCGGGAGACCTTCGAACGCGGCGAAATCAAGATCGAAGTCCCTTCGAACCTCGACCAGTACCTTTCGGAGGCCGAGCGGCTCGTCCTGCCAATGCTTCTGGCGATCACCAAGCCTCTTCCCGGCGAATTCGGGGTCTACGCCTGGAACGAGGACCGTGAGGCACTCACTCGCAGGGTGGAAGACTGGAACCCCACGGGCGGCCCCCGGGGTGATGGTGAGCTGCTGAGCCGGCCCTCCAGAATCACCCGAGCGACCACCCAGCGGCTCGATGCCGAAGGTCTCCTCTCCCGCCGAATCACCCCCACTGACGGTAGCGGAGGGACTTTCGAGTGGGATTTGATCGATGGGGCTGAACTTCGAGCCCTGTATCTGCGAAAAGGCATCCCGTTCGAAGGATGAGCGAACCTCGTTTGGTCCGTTCCGATTCCAAATCCATCCGTCGGCCTTCCGACGACCTTGTCTCAGGAATTTCCAGGCATGATCCAGTCGCAATCGAACCCCGACGGCCCGCGAGTGCTCCTTGCGATCCCGGTCTACAACGAAGCCCGGTACGTCCACTCCGTGCTGACGGAAGTGAGACGGCGAATCGAAGACGTTCTGGTGATCGATGACGGATCGACCGACGGCACCCCCCAGGCGTTGGCGGAACATCCGGTTGAAGTGATTCGCCACGCGACGAACCGGGGTTACGGCCGAAGCATGCAGGACATGATGCGCTGGGCCGCATTCGACGGCTTCGACTGGCTGGTCACCATGGACTGCGATGAACAACACGAGCCCGCCGCGATCCCCCGTTTCATCGAGGCGATCGAACGAGACGACCTGGACATCGTGTCGGGAAGCCGGTATCTCGACCCGGAGGGAAGGGTGGACGCCCCGCCCGCCGATCGCCGCCGGATCAATGGCCTGCTGACCCACGAAATCAACCAGCGGCTGGAGCTCAACCTCACCGACGCCTTCTGCGGATTCAAGGCGTACCGCGTGGCGTCCGTCGCCTCCCTTCAGCTGGATGTGGACGGATACGACTTTCCGATGCAGTTCTGGGTGCAGGCGGTCGCGAACGGACTTCGAATCGACGAAATTCCCGTCCGTCTGATCTACAACGATCCTTCCAGATCCTTTGGGGGCCCGTTGGATGATGCCACCAACCGCCTCGCGGTCTACCGCAAGACCTTCGAACGAGAACTGCGACGCTGCTCCACCGAACTGCCCGCGAACGCACTCGTCGGCGTGACCGAGGCCCCGTCGGAAGCAGTCGTCGGCGAAGCCAGATGATCGGGGCGAGCGAGACACCGGTCGTCGAATTCCAGCCGGCCCCTTCGAACTGGCGAGCTCGGCCGGAGTCACCTCGCGACGAGCAGATCGCCGGCTGGCGTTCAGACACCCGACAAGCCCTGGGATTCGAGCGCGAGGCGATCATCGTCGCCAGCGGGCATCAGGCTCAGATCTGGCATCCCGGAATTCTGGCCAAGGACCTGGCCGTGGCGTCGGCTGTCGCCTCCTTCCGCGATCGGGACATCCCGGCCCATCCACTCCACTTCATCGCCGACCACGACGCGAACGATGGTGGCCTGGTCGCCTACCCGACGCACGAAATGACGCGGGGCGGCTGGCGAATGCTCCCCACACCGGATGGAAGATCGCTCCGAGATCTCCCCCCCTCGCAGCCGACCGACCTCCCGGGCGACGCCCTCGACCTGCCGGGCGTGACCGAGGGCCTGCGGACGATTCACGCCGCGGTCGCCGCCGAGGCGGACGCCGAGAACCTTTCCTGGCAGCTGGGGCTCGCGGCGGCCGAGCTCGCCCGCCCATTCACCGGCGACATCCCCCGCCGCTCCATGTCGAAACTTCTGGAAACTCCGGTCGGACTCGGCCTGCTGGAAACCATCGCCCGCGATCCGGAAGCCTGCATCACGACGCACGACGCGGCGATCGAAGCCGATCGCCACGCCCGGGCGACCGGATCCGGACGTCTGCCTCGAGCCGTCGCCC
>CAJWFU010000373.1:0-3395 GCA_913031315.1 uncultured Phycisphaerae bacterium
AGATCCTGCTCGGCCTCTCGCATCTGGTCCATCAGGTCCTCAGTCCACGGGCCCGCTTCGAATTCACCCGCGAAAGAATCGTCGCGTCGGTCGAGAACAATCTCAGCCTCGCCACCCAGATCGCCCGGCTCTTCAAGGCCAGGTTCGATCCCCGTGGCCCGCTGGACGATGAAGCCTTCGCGACCCGGGCCGGCGACCTCGAGTCCGAGATCGAACGGATCGCCTCCAGCGAGACCGCCCGGACCGTCCTCCTCACGATGATCGACGCGATTCGCCACACCCTCCGCACCAACTACCACGTGCATGGGCGTTTCGGACTCGCTCTTCGACTCGATCCGACCTTCATGCAGAACGAGGATCGACCGGAGATGCCGTTCGGATCGTTCTTCGTCCACGGCCGCGGATTCAATGGTTTCCATGTCCGTTTCCAGGACATCGCCCGCGGCGGCCTTCGAGTGGTCATGCCTCGAACCGAAGCCCAGCACGCCCGGGAGAGCGAGCGGCTCTACGACGAGGTCTACGGGCTCTCGTTCGCCCAGCAGCTGAAGAACAAGGACATCCCCGAAGGCGGCGCCAAGGCCGCCATCCTCCTCGAGCCCGGCTCCGGAATCGACCGCTGCGTCAAGGCCTTCGTGAACTCGATCCTCGACCTCATCACCGAGGATCCCGAGACCCGGGCCCAGATCGTGGACCACGGCGGGATGCAGGAACTGATCTACCTCGGCCCGGACGAGAACATCACCCCCGCCCACATCCAGTGGATCGTGCAGCGGGCCAGACTCCGCGGCTACTCGCTTCCCACCGCATTCATGAGTTCGAAGCCCGGCGCGGGCATCAACCACAAGGTCTACGGCGTCACCAGTGAAGGCGTGAACGTCTTCCTGGAGGTCGCCCTCCGCTCGGTCGGCATCGACCCCCGGACCCAGCCCTTCACGGTCAAGATCACCGGTGGTCCGGACGGCGATGTCGCCGGAAACATGATCCGGATCCTTGAACGTGATTACGGCGGGAACGCCCGCATCGTCGCGATCGGTGACGGTTCGGGGTCGGGCGAAGACCCCGACGGGTTCGACGTGCCGGAACTCATGCGGCTCTTCGAGGAGGCATTGCCGATCGCCTCGTTCGATCGCGAGAAACTCGGCCCCCGGGGCCGGATCACGAGTGTCGACGAACCCGATGGCGCCCAACTGAGAAACACGCTGCACAACCGGGTGGTGACGGACGCCTTCGTCCCCGCCGGGGGGCGGCCGGCGACGATCCACGCCGGGAACTGGCAGGAATTCCTCCAGGAGGACGGAACCCCGAGCGCCAAGGTCATCTCCGAAGGTGCCAACCTCTTCCTCACCCCCGAAGCCCGAGAAGAACTTTCGAAGGCCGGCTGCGTGATCGCGAAGGACTCTTCGGCCAACAAGTGCGGCGTGATCTGTTCCAGCTTCGAAATCGGTGCCTGCATGGTCCTGGACGAAGAGGAGTTCCTCGCCATCAAGCCGGAATTCGTGGCTCAGGTACTCGATCGGCTCCGCGAACTCGCCCGGGTCGAGGCGGAACTGCTCATCGCAGAACACCGTCGACATCCCGGAACCAGCCTGCCGCAGCTTTCGATCAAGCTCAGCCGGATCATCAACGCTTCCGCCCCCGCGATCATGGAAGCGATCTCCAACTGGTCGGTGCAGGACGTTTCGATCGCCAAGGAACTGGTTCGGGACCACCTCCCCCAGATTCTGCAGGACACCGGTGGTGATCGAATCTGGACCAAGCTCCCCGAGCGTTACCAGCACTGGATGATGGCCAAGCGTCTGGCATCCGGCATGGTGTACCGCGAGGGCATCGACTTCCTGGACGGCATGGAACCCGGCGCGGTCGCCGATCTCGCTTTGCAATACCTGCGGCAGGACATTCGAGTCCGGTCACTGGTCGATGGCCTGCGAACCGCGGAATTCCCCGACCAGCAGACGGTCATCCGCCTGCTCGAACAGGGTGGTGTCCGAGCGGGACTCCGAGAAGACTGATCATCCGGAGCCACGCTCGGCGTTCTCCGCTCAATCAGGAATCGGTGAGAGTTCAAGATTGCTGGGACGGTTGATCCTGACCGTCCAGGAAATCGTCTGCGCGGCGTCCTCACTGCCGGCGGGGCCGAGTTCGATGACCCACTTCAAGAGCCCTCGCCGGGCGGCCAGGCCCCGGTACACGGCGTCATCAGCCATCGGCGGCGAGGCGTCGACGATTCGAACCTCGATGTCCTCCAATTGACTCACCGGTCGACGGTCCCAGACCTCGACCGTTGCGGCCGACGGTCCATCATTCCGGAGTTCGATTCGGTACTCGATCGACGTCTGCCGTCCCCCGCCGAGCAATCCGGTGCTCTGGGTATCTCGAGCCACCACCATCCGCGAGACCGTGATCGCCGGATCGGGACCGAACCAGACTTCGAAACCGCCGCCGGCAGGAACCTCTTCGATTCGAGAGGGACCGACGTACTCGCCCTCCATGAACAGCGCGGCCTTCCCCGCCAGCAGCACGAACCCACTCTGATTCACCAGATCCACTCGAAGGTAGACCTGCTCGCTCTCGACCGGTCGCGTCACCAGAACCCTGGTCGCGGGTGCCTCGAATGATGCGATCCTGAGATTCGACGAGGCACCACCATCGGCGACCGAGACCAGACCCGGAAGTTCGTAGGTCACCGCGGTCCCTCCGGAGACGATGGCGGCGTTTCTGATCGCCGCCATGGCATCGGAACCGGGCGAGGGTCGCGATTTGCTCGAGCGAGTCATCTCGTCCGGAACGGACTGGGTGGCCACGGAATCGTACTCCGGCCGCGAAGGCCCGACGTAGACGGGCCGGATGTCGGGAGGCAATCCCGGCGAGGATGGCGTGGCGGATGACAGGGCGATCTTGACGTCGGTCCAATCCTCACCCGTCGATTGGACCACCACCGCCTCGAAGTCGATCGGCATCACGGCCTTCGCCTGGTCGCTCCGAACCGCGTAAGCGGGGCTCCAGGAGGCTCCAGCCCGGAGATAGCGGATGGCGACTTCCGCGGTCCCCCCCTCGACCACCGCGACTCGAACTCGCGCCACGGGGACATCGAGGGACTTGATCTTCTCTTCTTGCTGGGCGACCCGTCGCCGGTGCTCGGCCTCCAAGGCTTCACTCTCGTCCTGCGATCGCAACATGGCCGATTGAATCCGGCCCCGCTCTTCCCGCACGAATTCAAGCTGACGGCGCAGGACCTCGAGATCGAGGGCATCGGTTCCACCATGGCGAGTGGCATCCTCGCCGGCGCGAATCGTGACGGAATCGATGAACTTGAGATCCGCGGCCAACCCGCCCTCCGTCATCGCTCGACGAGCCTGTGCCCGAAGCCGTTGTTCATCCCACGCCTCGGACTCCAG
>CAJWFU010000374.1:0-3378 GCA_913031315.1 uncultured Phycisphaerae bacterium
ATCGAATACGCCCGCAACGTGCTGGGACTGGAACAAGCCGACTCGACCGAGTTTGCGCCAGACTCGCCCCACGCCCTGATCTCGGAACTCCCCGATCAGAAGATGCTCGAAGGCATCATGGGTGGCACCATGCGACTCGGGGCCCAGGATGTGACCCTTCTACCCGGGTCCCTGGCGAGTTTCCTTCACGGTGGCGCCACCACCATCCGCGAGCGTTTCCGTCACCGGTTCGAAGTCGATCCCTCGTTCATCGAACGTCTCGAGGGAAATGGACTCCGATTCAGTGGGCGTCACCCCCAGCATCCGATCATGCAGGTTCTGGAGCTTCCTCTGGATCAGCATCCCTATTTCATCGGTGCCCAGTACCACCCGGAACTGACCGGACGTCCGCTGTCTCCCCAACCCCTCTTCATGGGTCTGGTGGCCGCCGCGATCGCTCGCGTGGACCCGGATTTCGCGAGTTCGGAGATCGGGCGTCGCTGGGTCCGGCACGGCAACGGCTGCACCACCCCCGCCTGACCGGCGACCGCGGAATGGATCTGGACCGAAGTCCGGTATCGCGGGTTGCGAGGCCGTCCAGAATCGCAGGCATCGGCCCTCTGACGCCTTCTCCGGGATCGGGATGAGATTCCTGCCCGCCGCCTCCCTTGACGCCTGAACCAGTCGGGGTACCATCACCGATCCTCCGACGCGGGCCCGGCCCGTCGGAGACTGCAGGCGATGTAGCTCAGCTGGTTAGAGCGAAGGATTCATAAACCTTAGGTCGGCGGTTCGAGTCCGCCCATCGCCACTTCTCCTTCGGCGCGACGAGACGACTCGTCGCGTCGTTTGTTACCGGCAAGATCAACGTCCCGGAGGACTCCGATGCGACGACGCTGGAAGATCCTGAGCATCGGCCTCGGCATGGTTGGCCTGGTCATCGCCGCCAGCCCCGTGTGGTTGCCAGTGGCCGCCGGAATCGCGGAACCGTTGATTCGAAAACAGGTCCTCTCGATCGTTTCCGAACTGCTGAAGCCCCGGGTGGAGATCGCCCGATTCGAATACACCTTCCCCCTCTCGGTCAAGATTCTCGATCTCCGGCTGATCTCGCAATCCGAGACGGATGCCGAGGTCGTGATCCTGGAGGCCCCGGACGTCGACATCACGCTTGATCGCCTTCCAATCCTCGGCGGCGCGATCGTCTTTCGAGAGTTTCGCCTCGATGGCGTCACCGCCCGTTTCCTCTCCAAGGAAGACGGCCAACTGCTCGGGTGGGGCGATCTCCTTCTGGACGATGACTCATCGAGCGGCGATGACACCGACGGTCGACCGATCAGTGAGATCTTCGCCATCGACAAGATCGCGGTGAGAAATCTGACGGCGGAGTACTCCCTCGTCGGCCATCAGGAAAAGATGGTTCTGGACAGTCTCGACTTTGAAATCGACAGCAAGGGCAAGAACGGCGCCGAGTCCGTCGATCTGGGCCGAGGCCCCGGCTGGTACGAGGTGAACACCAACTTGAATCGAGAAGGCCTGTTCGACATCTCACTCGATGGCGGTCTCGACATCGACACGCTGATGCTGGAGATCACGAAACTCGACCTGGACCTGATCCTGGACGACAAGTCCACGGGGTACCTTCCGCCTCAACTCCAAGGGATCATCAAGAACCGCCGGGTCGACGGTCGAATCGACGCGTCGGTCAGCGGTACGCTCGACCTCCGTGATCCACGCCGCGACGACACGAGCTTCAAGGTCCGACTGCGGCCGACCCGCCTGGCAATCGACGACTACAAGGTTGAAATCACGAAGGGTCTCATGGACGGCGTGTTCAAGGACGAGGTTCTTCGGATCGATCCGTTCAGCATCAGTCTTTTCGATGGCACCATCACCGCCACCGCGAAGATTGCCGATGAAGAAAACCGCGGAGTCCCCGCCTCCGTCGCATCGACCAGCACGCAGTCCGATGAAGCCGTGATACCCGCGGACCTGAATCGCAGCGAACGAGAAATCGCCAGCCAGAAGGCCATCGAGGATCTCTCGAAGGATTTCGTGCCCTCCAAGGCATTCGATGCCGCCCTCAATATCGCCACCGGTCTGCGTTTGTTCGCCACCATCGATGTCGATCGGGTCCAACTCAGCAAGATCAATCGACTCGATGCCAAGACGGGCGAGCAGGTCTCGGGCCTCGTCTCCGCGGGCATTGAAGCCGATACCAATCTCGGCCGCCCCTTCGTCACGCTCGGCGGCGGGGGTGAGATCGAAGTGGTCGAGGGCGCCTTCAGGAGCGGCCCGATCATCTCCGGTCTTGCGAAGCTCATGCGGGTCGTGACGCTCAGCAGCCAGCAGAAGGACTGGCTGACCACGACCTTCCTGATCCGGAATCAGAAGATCGAAATCCAGACCATCAATGCCCTCGCCGGAGCGATCGGACTCCGAGGCAAGGGCTGTGTCGGCCTTGATGGCACCCTCGATCTCCGCCTGAACGGTGGCCCCCTCGAAGGCCTTCAGGCCACGACCGGGACGGTGGGCGAACTGACCGGATGGATCACCGATCGACTCGCCAAATACGTGGTGACCGGCTCGGTTGAAGATCCCCAGATCAGCGTGGCGCCACTGGGCATCCGAATCTTCGATTGAGGGTCGAAAGACGCCTGACCTGGGTTTCCGCGATTCGTCTCACTGCCGTCGGGGCGTAGAATCCCGGCATGACTCAGCTCCGATGCCTCTCGCTCGCGTTCCTGGCCTGCCTTCCACTCCTCGCCGGCTGCGATGGTGATGGGACTCCACCGGACCAGACCGGCCTGCCGGATGCCGCCGTCCTTGACGCGGATCACCGAACCGCCGCCGGCCTGCTCGCTCGATACGACTACGGAACCGCGGTCGATCTCCTCGCCGAGGTGGTTCGTCAAGATCCGAATCGACTCGATGCTCGGGTCGATCTCGCCATCGCCACGATGAATCGCCAGCTGGAGACCGACGAGCAGGACGCCCTCGACATGTTCGAGACGATGCACGCCGACCATCCCGATGATCTGCGGGTCGCCTACGTCTCCGGAGTCCTCCAGCAACGAGCGGGGGAGGACGAAATCGCAGCGGAACGATTCCAGTCGGTGGTGGACGCCGATCCGCTGGATCCGTACGGGTGGTACCACCTGGGCCTGGTCTCCGAACGAGAATCACCCCGAACCGCACTCCGAGCCTATGAAGCCGCCGTCGCACTCGACCCGTACCTGCGCAGCGGGTGGTATCGGATCGGTTCGGTCGCGGCTCGCCTCGGCGAGGACGAAATCTCCGATCGAGCCCTCGAGACCTTTGAACGCCTCGAAACGAATCCCCGCGCGGTGTCTGTGAAACCGATCTACGGCCGTCTCGGGAGCAAGGCGATGGCGAAGCCGA
>CAJWFU010000375.1:0-3378 GCA_913031315.1 uncultured Phycisphaerae bacterium
GCTCCCGACCGAGCTGCTGGAAGATGACGGTGTCGTCGATCCGGTTGATGAGCTCCGGGCGAAGATGCTGCTTCAGCATCTCCTTGACCCCGGCTTCGATCTCCTCGTGGATGGCCCCGCCCGCCGTCATCTCGAGAATCTTGTGTGACCCGATGTTGCTGGTCATCACGATGATGGCGTTTGAAAAATCCACCGTCCGCCCGTGCCCGTCGGTGAGTCGGCCGTCGTCAAGGACCTGCAGCAGCACGTTGGAGACGTCAGGGTGCGCCTTTTCCATCTCGTCGAAGAGGATCACCGCGTAGGGGCGACGACGCACGGCTTCGGTGAGTCGTCCGCCTTCCTCGTAGCCGACGTATCCGGGAGGAGCGCCGATCAGGCGGGCGACCGCGTGTTGCTCCATGTACTCGCTCATGTCGATGCGAACCATCGCCTCCTCGGTGTCGAAGAGGAAATTCGCAAGGGCCTTGCACAGTTCGGTCTTGCCGACTCCGGTCGGTCCGAGAAAGAGGAAGGATCCGATGGGGCGGTGAGCCTCGCCGAGGCCGGCACGATTACGGCGGACCGCCTCGCTCACCGCGCGGACGGCGTCGTCCTGTCCGACGACCCGGTCTTCGAGCACCGATTCCATGCGCAGGAGCTTGTCACGTTCACCCTCGACCAGGCGATCGACGGGGATGCCGGTCCAACGAGCGACCACTTCGGCGATCTGCTCGCTGTCGACTTCCTCTTTCACCAGGGCCTCGCCCGATTCCTGTCGTTCGTGCAGGGCCGATTCCGCGGCGGCGAGTTGTTCGTCCAGATGTCGGAGGTCGCCATATTGGATGCGACTGGCCCCCTCGAAGTCACCGAGTCGCTTGGCCTGTTCCAGTTCGGTCTGCTTCCGATCGATCTCCGCCTTGACCTCCTTGATCCGGTCGAGGTCTCCCTTCTCGATCTCCCACTGGGCGGTGAGGCCCTGGTTGCGTTCCTCGATCGAGGCGAGTTCCTCCTCGATCGCTTCGAGCCGCTTCTTTGCGCCCGCATCCTTGTCGCTTTCGAGTTTGAGACCTTCACGCTCGATTTCCAGTTGCATGATCCGTCGGCGGATCTCGTCCAGTTCCGTGGGCATCGAATCGTTTTCGATCCGAAGCTTCGAACTCGCTTCGTCGAGGAGGTCGATGGCCTTGTCGGGCAGGAAACGGTCACTGATGTAGCGATCGGAAAGCCGGGCCGCGGTCACCAGGGCGCCGTCCTGGATCCGGATGCCATGGTGGGCTTCGTACCGCGGCTTCAGTCCACGCAGAATGGCGATGGTGTCTTCGAGCCCGGGTTCGCCGACGAATACCGGCTGGAAACGACGCTCGAACGCCGCGTCCTTTTCAATGTGCTTGCGATACTCGTCGAGGGTGGTCGCACCGATGCAGCGGAGTTCGCCGCGGGCGAGTGCCGGCTTCAGAAGATTGCCCGCGCTGACCGCGCCGTCGGCCTGGCCGGCGCCGACGATGGTGTGAAGTTCATCGATGAACAGGATGATCGCGCCTTCGCTCGCGGCGACCTCCCGCAGGACCGCCTTGAGCCGCTCCTCGAACTCGCCGCGGAACTTCGCGCCGGCGAGCAACTGCCCGACGTCGAGCGCCATGATTCGCGAATGACGCATGCCGTCCGGACAGTCATGGTTGACGATGCGGATCGCGAGGCCTTCGGCGATCGCGGTTTTTCCCACCCCCGGCTCGCCGATCAGCACCGGGTTGTTCTTGGTGCGGCGGCTGAGCACCTGCATGCATCGTCGGATCTCCTCGTCGCGACCGATGACCGGATCGATCTTTCCGGCGGTCGCCCGCTCATTGAGATCGATCGCGTACTTCTTCAATGCTTCGTACGTGCTCTCCGCGCCGGCATCATTGACCTGGGTCACTCCCGATGCTTTCCGGATCTGGTCGATCGCGGTTTCGACCGAGGCTCGAACCGCGCCACAGGAGTCGAGCACTTCCGATGCATTGGCCTTGACCTCGAACAACGCCAGGAGCAGATGTTCGGTCGAGATGAAACTGTCGCTGCGCTTCTTCGCTTCCGTTTCGGCCCGTTGCAGGACCTGCATCGTCGCGGGCGAAGTGCGGGGTTGGGTTCCGGTGACGCTGGGGAGGCGTCCGAGTTCGGCATCCGCGACTTCGCGGACTCGCTCGGTCTGGACCCCGGACTTCGCGAGGATGGAACCGACCACGCCCTGCCTGTCCTCGAGCATCGCACCGAGGATGTGCAGGGGTGTGAGTTCTGCGTGTGAGCGGGCGGTCGCCGTCGACTGCGCCGCGGCCAGGACTTCCTGGGCCAGGGTGGTGAATCGTTCCATCTGCATGATTTTGGGTCTCCAGGTGCGGTGACGCCGACGCTCGGTCGCGCTTCCGCTTCGAGATGATTCGCAACCGCCATGCCGTTCACCGAATGCCGTCTCCCGACCTTGAAACGGGATCGACGGGTCCACTCGACTGCCGTTCGGGCAGGCGATCTTGAAGGGACCGGCCGTTCCCGTGCTTCCGAGAACCGATGAGGAATCGGATCACAGCATCGACACGGGGATCGCGGGAAACCCGTCGGGATGCACTTCCGGGCGCTCGTTGATCCACGCGACGAGCCAGCGGAACGCATCGACGAGTCGGGGACCCGGTCGATTGAACATCTGATTGCCGTCGACCAGCATGATCGCGTTGGGATCCCCATCCGCGACGGCCGGGAGTGCGTTCCACCAGTCGGTGGCCTGCAGGGCGGGAAGTTCACGAAGGATCGCGTCGAGGTCGTAGCCGCAGGGGCAGATGACGATCCGGTCCGGCTGGCTCGACACGATGTCTTCGGGCGTGACCTGCCGGCTCTTCGCTTCCGGCGGGTTCAGGGAATGTCGACCTCCGGCGTGCTCGATGAGTCCCGGGGTCCAATGCCCACCGACGAACGGCGGATCCATCCACTCGAGGAACAGGATCTCCGGTCCCGGCACGTAGGGATTCACGAAGTCGACCGCGGTCCAGTAGGCCTCGCGGGCCGCGACCATCGCCGCTTCCGCCTCTCGCTCCCGTCCGACGGCGCGTCCGACGAGCAGCAGGTCGTCGAGGACCTCCCACATCGTCTTGGGATCGAGGCTCACGATTTCAGGTCGGGGATCCATCCTGGCGACGGCGCCGCGCACGGTGGCGAGGTCGATGGAGCAGACTTCGCAGAGGTCCTGGGTGAGCACCACGTCGGGTGCGAGTTCGATCAGGCGGTCGACGTCCAGTCGATACAGGCTCGTGTTGTCGGCCCCTTCGTCATCGAACACGGCGCGAACCTCGGCGTCGATTTCGGCGCTGGTGCCTCCGGAGGTCCGGGCCTCGGTCAGGACCGGTCGATCCGCGACCGAGGTCGGGTGATCGC
>CAJWFU010000376.1:0-3371 GCA_913031315.1 uncultured Phycisphaerae bacterium
GGTGCCACGCTCCGGCTCGAGTCCGAGGTGTTGCCACCGCTGATGATCGAGGCCCTGATCGCCGAGACCATCGTGCCGATCGCTCGGAATGGGACGTTTGCCGGCGTGCCCGGGTTCGCGTTCCTCGGGATGGTCCTGGAGAAGGTTCGGTGGATCGAGCGGCACGGTTCGGAGATCGGTGCCCTGCTGCGGGACTGATTACGGCAACGCCGGAGGTCGGAGGCTCGGAAATTCGGTGGTCCGGTCACGGGTCGACCGATACCGTGTGCTCATGCCGATCAATTCTGCCCCCGCCATTCACGGTCTCGCCCTGGTCCTTCTGGGCCTGACACTGTCCTTCGGGCAGCAGGCGGCGATGGGGATTCCTCAGGCCCTCGAGGAGCCGAATGCGCTCCCGCAGAAGCAGGATGCGGTGGCCCCTCGGAAACCCCGCGGACCGGTTCGAGACAACAACCGGTTGCAGTTTCAGCGGGCCGCGGCCTCGAACGAGGGGCTGGATCTGAAGAAGGTGATGGCGGTGGGCATTCCCAGCGAGGTCCAACGCCTCTTGGGGCAACTGGCGGTCGATGACTTCGCCGTGCGGACCGAAGCGACGATGAAGCTTCGTCGGCACCCGGTGCCCGACGAGTCATTGATGGCGGCGTTGGCCCGCGGGGGACTGCTGGAAGAGCAGCGGGTCCGGCTTCTGGGAATCCTGGAGTGGAGAATTCTGAATCGATCCCGGGGTGCGGTCGGGGTGAAGATGACCGCCCGCCTGATGGGACAGGAGCCGAGAGGAATCGAGATCTCCGAGGTGCTCCCAGGTCTGCCGGCCGAGCGGGTCTTGAAGGTCGGTGACGTCCTTCAGCGTCTCAACGGTCAGGCCGCGCTCCGAAATGAAGACCTGATTCTTCAGGTCCAGCAGATGCGGCCGGGTGAGAAGATCAAGGTCGATCTGTTGCGACCGGTTCGTGATCCCGAGCCGGGCCAGGAAGACGGCCTCGCCGAATTCGACGGGGTTGGATGGTTCGAGCAGGTCGAGGTCGAGATCGTGCTGGGCTCGTACGAGCAGTTGAACGAGGACCCTCGTCAAGCCAACGCCGAAACCCGGCGCCGCGAGAACTTCGTCGCGGTGGTCAGGGCGACGTGGGGGAATCCCGCCGACGTCGTGGTGATCGATCCGGAGGGACAGTCGAAGACCGTCGGCGAGTCGCGGGCGCCGTGAAGCCTCGGACCGGTGGGGCTGCGGCTTCTAGGCCTTGCCGCCCAGTGGGTTGTGGAAGTGCGCGTTCTGCACCGGAACCACGGCCTCCAGCACGTGCTGGAGGACCTGGGAAGGTGAACCGATGGCCGAGACCTCGGTCACGATGTCCGGTGAGTAGTGCGCCAGGACGGGACTCGTCTCGCGGTCGTAGACCTCGAACCTTCGACGGATCACGCGTTCGTCCGCGTCGTCCAGCCGATTCTCCTTGATCGCCCGCTTCTTCATCCGCTCGATCATCGCATCCAGGTCGGGGCAGACCAGGTGAATGATCTTGAGCACGTCGATGTACTGTTCAAGTTCCTTCGCCTGGCCGAGGCTTCTAGGAATCCCATCCAGAACCAGGAGGTCGACCTTCGGCTTGTACAGACTCAGCACGGTCTGGGCGTGCATGTTCTGACGCCACATCTGGACCGTGAGTTCATCGGGCACGAGTTCGCCACGGGAGGAGAACTGGAGAAACCTGGCGCCGAGTTCGCTTGTGGTATCGAGCGAGCGGAAGACATCGCCACACGCCAGATGGAAGAAGCCCGGAATCTGTCCGAGAATCTTTCCTTGAGTTCCTTTGCCGGCGCCGGGAGCGCCGAAAAGCAGGATCGTCTTGAAGCGGTCGGGCACGGAGAGTCTCCCAGGGTGGAGGGGGGAAGGGAGTTGAAGTATCGGCGATTCCAGTCCGTTCGGCCACCCCTAGACCGGCAACTCTCGACAGGCGGTCCACGAACCACGCCCGGTCTTGGGCAAAATCCGGGTTCGCCATAGCGTGCACCGGGTTCAGAACGTCCGGAAAACGATTTCGGGCTTCCAATCCGCGGGCAAACCCGCTCGATTCGATCAGGCGATGGCTTCCACCGTGTTCATCGCGAGGAAAGCCCGAGACCCATGGGAGAGCACTTGAACCAGGACCAGCCAGATTCCGGCGGAACCATCGCTTCGACGCCTCATCGTCGCGGTCTGGTATCCGCCTGGCGATTTCGAAACGGGGCCGAGCCCACGGGTGCCGGCCCGCTCCCGGAACGTCTCCTGAGGGCTCGAGGAGCGGAGCACCCGGTCCCTTTCGACGAAGCCGGATACAAGCATGTCGGAGGCCCGGAAACGCTGTGCGGTGCGGTGGAGGCCGGAACCAGGCTGGCCGAGGCGGTGGCTCAAGGCCGTCGCATCGTGATTCACGGTGACTACGATTTCGATGGCATCGCCTCGTCGAGCATTCTGCATCGGGCCATACGAGCCTCCGCACCGAATCATCCGGTCGAGATCGTGCTGCCCGATCGCTACACCACGGGATACGGACTTTCCACCGATGGGCTTCTGGCCCTCCGCGAAGACGGGGTCGATCTGGTGATCGCCGTCGATTGCGGTATCACCGCCCACGAAGCGATCGCCGCCGCGGCGGAAGTCGGGCTGGAGACCATGGTGCTTGATCACCACACGATCCCTCGGACCGCGGAGGGTGGATTTGATCTCCCCGCGGCGTCGGTGGTCGTTCATCCCCATCTGCCGATCGAAGGGGAAGGCGAGGTCGTCGGACGCGAGTCCTGTGGCGCCGCGATCGCCTTCAAAGTGGCCTGGGCCTTCGCCACCGCTCATCACAAGACCGACCGCCTCCCGGAGGTGATCCGTCGAGAACTCGTGGAGGCGACGATCCTCGCGGGCCTGGGAACGATCGCGGACGTCATGCCGCTGGTGGGGGAGAATCGTGCACTGGCGACCCTGGCCCTGAGAAATCTCGGTCGGACGAGCTCGCCGGGATTGCGGGCGTTGCTGGCCGAAAGCGGGCACGACCCGACGGCGGGGGCGGTCCACGAGGAGACGGTGCAGTTCCAACTGGCTCCACGGGTGAATGCCCTCGGGCGTTTCGGTTCCGCGATGCCCGCGATCGAACTGCTCTGCGAAATCGAAGACGATGATGCGGGACGCGCGCGGGCCGGGACGATCGCGTCGGGTATCACTCGCATCAACGAAGAACGCCGTGAAGAGGAACGACGGATCATCGAGGAGGCGGCGACGCAGGCCGAATCCAAGGGACAGCTCAAGGATGATCATCCGATGATCGTGCTGGCCGCCCCCGGCTGGCGGCGGGGCCTGGTCGGCCCCGCGTGTGCCAAGCTTTCCGAACGATTCGGCCGTCCGGTCC
>CAJWFU010000377.1:0-3368 GCA_913031315.1 uncultured Phycisphaerae bacterium
AGCCGATCGGCGAGAGATCGAGCTTCACGCAGAACAGACCTCGCTGGAAGTCGCTGCAGATGATCGTTCCGCTCTCGAAATACGGGTAGACGCTCCAGATGCCGTTGTAGCCGCTGGACTCACTTTCGGGATACGTGTCGAAGTAGGCGATCTCGTCCATGAAGTTGCCGTTGGAGCAGTCGAGCACCCGCAACCCCATGGTGTAGTTCGCGGCGTAGAGGCGCCCGTCCTTCACGTAGTTGTTGTGGTTGTTCGCCGATCCGGGGATCGACTGGGTGAAGCCCAGCGTGGCGTTGTTCAGGTCGGTGATGTTGACCATCTGCCAGGTGGAGTTCAGCGCGGTTTCGTCGTTGGAGATCACCCAGGTGAAATCGTCGTTGTGCCAACTCTGGTGGCTGTAGCCCGCACCGGGCCAAGTCACTCTGGAAAGCAGGGTCCCCGACGGATTCGGGTTGCTCGGAACACCGAAGTCGACGATCGAAAGTCCGGTGTCGGTGCTGCCGCCGTTGAAGCCGTCGTTGAGAAAGCCGATGATTCGACCGCGATAGTTCGAATCGGGGCCGTTCTGGGGGTAGATCGCGAGACAGGCATCGTGCACGTATCGATCGTTCCACGAACCGATGAACTCCGGGTCGTCCGGGTTCGAGGCCGTGGAGTAGAAGCGGAGTCCGTTGCTGCCACCACCGCATCGAGCGATGAGATTGGCCTGTGGAACGCTTGCGATGTTGTGAGTCGCGGTATCACCGTTCGAAGACGATTCGCCTTCGTAGGTCACGATCCCGTTGTCGACGTTGGACATGTCGAAGGTCTTGATGCTGCCTCCGCCTTCGCCGACCACGTAGGCTCGCGAGCCGACGACCTTCACGTCTCCCCAGAGGGAGCTGGTACCACCTCGTTGGTAGGTGTAGAGAACGTTGGGTGCGTACGGATCCGAGACATCCACCCAGGCGACCGCGGTTTCCATCGTCACGATGGCGATATTTGTTCCGCTCGGGTGGGTGTAACCCCAGCAGTCCGATCCATTGCCCGAACCACCAAGCTGATTGATCGGGACCTGCGAGCAGAAGATGAAGCCGTTCGAATCGAATCCTCCGGCGAGTCCGTCCTGACCGCCAATGACCGTTTCTCCGTAGATCGGAGGCAGAGTCTGGGACTTCGGATCATTGTCGTGGGCGATGACCGCGGTCGACATGGCGATGGCGGCCGAAGCTGAAAGTGTGCTGAGCACGGAACGCGGGATGCTGGGCATCTTGGATTCCTGGAAAGGTACGGATCTTTGGAGTGAAGGGATCTACCCGGGGAGTTTGACGCACCGCCTCGTGAAATACTCGAGCCAGCGATGTTCAACCGTAGCCCGAAAAACATACCGGGACCACGTATTGACGGGGAGAGGCGGTTTCTGTTCCCGAAAAAAAGAACAACCGGTGCCGCGAATCATGATTCTCGGCACTAAACGCGCGATTTCCCCCATTCGACCACGACCCTACTTATGGTTATCGGACAATTCCGTCGCCCCATCCAAGGTCTTCAGAAACGCCACCAGATCCGAAAGCTCACCCTCGTCGAGATCGAGAACGCTCAGGACGGATTCCTGATGATGATCCAGCTGGATCGCGCCCTCGAGGGTCGAATAGAACCGCACCACCGATTCAAGATCGGGCATCGAGCCATCGTGCATGTAAGGCGGAGTCTGGCCCACCCCTCGAAGCGAGGGTGTTCGAAAGGCCCCCCACTGGGAAGGATCCCGCTTCACGCCGAGGCTCACGATTCCGCGTGCCCCGTCCGGGTCGTCGCTGTGGCGACCGGCGGCGTTGAATCGATCCTCGACCACCAGCGCCGCCCCGTCGTAACGACCGGGGTCCCGCGGAAGCCCACCAGCCACCGGCGTTCCGATGTTGTGAAACTCACCGTCGCTGAAGAGCGGACCGGCGTGACATTCCCAGCATTCCGCGGCTCCGAAGAAGAGTTCGAGTCCGCGACGTTCCGCCGGCTCGAGAATCGCTTCGCCGTCACCACCTCCACGAACATCATCGATCCAGGCATCGAAACGAGTGGGGCCACCCGAGAGGGTTCGTTGGTACGCCGCCAATGCCTTGCCGACATTGGCCGCGATCCGGTCGATCTCGAAGCGAGTCGGTTCATCCAAATCATCCCAGGCTGCCACGGCCGCCGCCTCCCCCTCCGGCCTCGCTCGTTCCGGCAGCGATGTCGGTTCCAGCGGCGAAGGCCCGAAGATCTCCTCGTAGGCGGCTCGAGTCGTTGGATCTCCGAGGAGATACCGGGCAACCGCGGTCCGGTCACCTCCCATTTCATCGGGATGTTCGATCGGCCTGATCGCATGTGCCCACATGGAATCCGAACGTCCGTCCCAATTGAACCAACGCTGGTGCGAGGCATCGACCAGCGACGGCGAGTGCCGCGCGGCCGTCTCGAGGCCCTCGGAACGAACGAGCCCGTCGGTGAATCGGAGTTCCGGCCGGTGACACGTGGCGCAACTCACGGAACCGTCGATCGACAATCCGGAGTCGAAGAAGAGTTCACGGCCCAGCGCCGCGGCTCGAGCATCGTCCGCGACCCGATTCGTGGGATCCGCCGGAGGAGGCGGAAGCGGCGAGGCTCGCAGGGCGCGTCGAACGATCGGCTCGGAAAGGCCGACCGCCCGTCCGATCTCGTCCGGAGTCTTCGCCACCGCCTCCATCGCCGGCTCCACCGCGGGCCGCTCACACCCGATCGGTGGACCGAATCCGAAAGTGGCGACCAGAAGAATCAGTTGTCCAGCATGACGGTCCATTGCGCCCGCTCCACTTCTCCGTCACGCAGGACGTCGACCATGAATTCCCAGCGGCCAGGCATGTGAAAGAGCATGCCCTCGGCGATCCAGTCTCCAGCCCGCCGGGAGATCCGCGGCACCACGTTCATTCCATGACCGTGATGCGGCATCCCGGCATCGACCAGAATCGACACCTCTTCGCCGACGGGGCCGCCCTCGGCATCGACCACTCGGACCTCGACCGCAAAAGGATCGAGGGCGGGAATCGGTTCGGCCACGGGTCGCCAGGCGACGGTCCAGCGGCCATCCGCCGTGGGCTGCTCACGCCAGGCGATCTCCGAGGCGTCCGCCCCGGAAGTCGACGAGGTCGACTCCTCACCGCAGCCGGTGCCAAGGGTCATCACGACCGCCAGCACGCAAAGCGACCCGCAAGCGGGGATCGAGGCGACGAATGGGAAACGAATTCTTCGAGGGTTCATCACGGGACATCCTTTGCATCTTCCGAGTCGATCTCTTCCGGCCCGTCCACGTACGAGGACTTCAAGAGCATCGGCTTGTCGTGCCCCTGTCCGAGACTGAATGACAAACTCCATTCCCC
>CAJWFU010000378.1:0-3365 GCA_913031315.1 uncultured Phycisphaerae bacterium
CTTCACCCCGGTCTCGCCGAATGGCGAGGCGTGGTGGCCTTCGCGGTCGAGACCAGAATGCTTCTTCCGCGGACAACGATTCCCAGCGCCGTTCGAACGCTCGACGCCCTGCCGCCGGTCTCCGGTGGCTGAAGGTCGTCCGGGTCGATCAGCCGGAGGATCGACCGAAACGTCGTTCGAGTTCGGCGATCGGAATCCTGAGGTGCGTGGGACGACCGTGGGGACAGCTGGCTCCCCGGTCGATCTGGTCCCGCATTTCCAGCAGCCGAGCGATCTCCTTCGGGCGAAGTCGGTCCCCGGCTTTCACCGCCGCCTTGCAACTCATCATGTCCAGAACCTCGGCGATGGCGGCCTCGTCGTCATCACGGTCGATGTCCCCCGCCGCGGCCCGTTCCAGGAGCTCTGAAACGAAAGGCGCCGCTTCGACCCGGCGCGAGAGGAGAAGCGACGGAAAAGCATGCACCGCGACCGAACGCGGGCCGGCGGGGGCGGCGTCGATTCCAAGTCGCTCCAGGAGCGGACCGATGGTCTCCAACGCCGCGATCTGGGAAGGATCGGCGTCAAAGACCTCCGGTACGAGTTGACGCTGCGATTCCAACGGGCCGTCGGCCATTCGTTGCGACAACATCTCGAACATGACCCGTTCATGCAGTGCATGCTGGTCGATGATGACCAGCCCCTGCTCGTCCTGAGTCACCAGGAATGACTCGTGGATCTGAAGCACCGCATCGGCGCCGACCAGGGTCGGAAGCACGTCGATCGCCTCGATCTCGCGTTCATCACCGATCACGCTGCCGGTTTCCTCCGGAGCCCGAAGGTCGCCGCCGGGCGACTTCACCGATTCGACCGCGGCCCGCATCGCCGCCACCGACGGCGTGACGCCCGTCCGAGAGGCGGGGAACGATCCGCGCGGCGTCGCCCCGGTCCGTTCGCCGGAGAATGATCCCGATGGACTTCCCGGGCCATCGGTCCCCACCGGAGCGGGTGTGACGCCGGAATTCGAATCGGATGTCGTCGGCCGGTCACCGCCGAAAGAGGCGTTCGGAAATGCCGGGCTGGTGTCTCCGGCCGCATCGCCGAGTGGAATGTCGCGGGCGAGATCAGCCTCGACCAGGGCAGCCCGAACCGCCCGCCGAATGAGACCGTGAAGCGGCCGGGCCTCGCGGAATCGAACTTCAGTCTTCGCCGGGTGAACGTTGACGTCGACCCGGGAGGGATCCATCTCGAGATGAATGACGCCGATCGGGTGTCGCCCGGGATCGACCAGTCCGCGAAAACCTTCCTTGAGGGCATGGGCCAGCGAGCGATCGACGATCGCCCGGCCGTTCAGAACGAATCGCTGCTGCCGCGACGTCGGGCGGGCCGTCTCGGGCACGCCCACCAGCCCCCAACAGGTCACGAGGGTGCCGTCCGCCGCGTCCCCGATCTCGCCGTTCACCGGGAGCAGACGCCCTTCAAGTTCCGTTCCCAGCACTCCGAGGATACGACGTGACGGGTCGTCGGTCGCCGGAAGGTCGAGCAAGGTCCGACCGTTGGAGACCAACCGAAAGCCGACCGATGGCCGGGTCAAGGCCAGGAGCCGAACCACCTCGGCGACCCGGGAAGACTCCGCGGATTCGGACTTGAGAAATCGACGCCTCGCCGGAATCGCCTGAAAGAGGTGCCGAACTTCGACTCGGGTCCCCACCGGCCCGGCGACGGGTGCGGGCTCGCTGGTCAAGCCGTCGATGACCTCGAGCCGCCAGGCCTCTTCGTGGGCGGCGGTCCGGGTTTCGAGTGAGAATCGACACACCGCGGCGATCGAGGCGAGAGCCTCGCCGCGGAATCCCATGGTCGAGATCGCATCGAGGTCGGCGGCTTCGGCCACCTTGCTCGTCGCATGCGATTCGATCGCGAGGGGCAGGTCTTCAGGATCGATGCCTCCCCCGTCGTCGGAGACGCGAATGAGATCCCGTCCACCACCGGCGATTTCAACATCGACTCTTCCTGCGCCCGCATCAAAGGCGTTCTCAAGAAGTTCCTTGACCACGCTGGCCGGTCGTTCGACCACTTCACCGGCGGCGATCTGGTTGACGAGCGCGGCTGAAAGACGTCGGATTCGCATCGAGTCATGCTACCGGGATCACGCCTCGAATCAGTCCTGAAGGTCCTGAAACTGGATCTGCACGGCCGGATCAGCCGAAACCCTGTGGGTAAGTCGTCGTTTGAAATGGAGCTGGATGAATTCGATCGTGATCGGTGACGTGCATGGGTGCGGCGAGGAACTCGAGGAGCTCCTCGAGTTCCTGCTGGAACGTGATCCCTCGGTCAGAATCCGTCTGGTCGGGGACCTCCTGACCAAGGGGCCCGAACCCGCGAGGGTGGTCCGGGTGCTCGACCGTCTCCGGGCCTCGGGCGTCGATGTGGCGTCGGTGTGCGGAAACCACGATCTTCGGCTTTTCACCGCCTTCGTTCGACTGGGCATCGGGCGTCCGCTGGCCAGCCTCCGCGGCACGGAACGAGCGACCATCGAACGCCTCATCGCGACCGGCGGTCTGGCGTCGGCCCGACGCCTGATGAGTGAGACCGTCGATCGAACCCGCTGCACCGCCGGTGCCGCGACCGTGGTTCATGCCGGCATCGATCCAGTCCGTGGCCTGCAAGGAACCTCGGATCACGAGCTCGTTCATCGGAAGGCGCGATCCGGGAGACGTCATTGGTGGAAGGATTACGACGGCGACGACGGGTTGATCGTCGTCGGCCACAAGCCGATGCGATCGCCGCTCCGGGTCACCCGGGACCACCTTCCGATCGTGGTCAACGTCGATACCGGATGCGTCAACGGCGGGCGGCTTTCCGCCTACCACGTGGAGGAAGACGCCTTCATTTCGGTCGAATCCCGCCAGTCACGAACGAGACGGCGAGGAATGCGCCTGGAGTCACCCGATTCCCTCGATCGCCCCGTCGGCCTTGCTGGCTGAAGGCGACTCGGCTTCGCGGCCACTCAAGAACGCCAACGAGCGACCAGAGGCATCTCCCGGCCACGCCCGAAGGTTCGGGGCGAGAGCTTGGGGATGATCGTCGCCTGATGTCGCTTGAACTCACTGGTCGCAAGGAGCCATTCGATTCGACCGGACATGGCGGAATCCAGACCGCCGTCCGCGATCAGGGCTTCCGGCGATCGAGCGTCGTCGATCCGGCCTCGAAGATAGGAATCGAGGAGGTCGTACGGCGGAAGCGAGTCGTCGTCTCGCTGATCGGGGCGGAGCTCGGCCGACGGAGGCTTTTCGATGCTGGCGACCGGAATCGGCGGCGCCTTGAAGCCCAGGCGTCGATGGCAGTCATTCATCCATCGGGAGAGTTCGAAGACTTCGGTCTTGTAGAGA
>CAJWFU010000379.1:0-3337 GCA_913031315.1 uncultured Phycisphaerae bacterium
GCGCTGCGTCGAAATCACCGTCATGTACGCAGTCCTGCAAGGCCAACAGGATCTCGCTCACCGTCGTCGTGGTTCCCAACATTGGACTCTCCATTCGGTTGGATCGGAATCAACGCCGGGGGGTTGAAACCTGAGAATGCTCCGATTCGCAATTGTTGGTAGCAACCGGCCGAAGCCGCGTGACAGGGTGACGTTGGATCTCTGCGCCAGCCGATCCGAATACACGGCAGACCAATCTCTGAATCACCCCTCGGACTGAAGAAAGGTTCATCCGAGCTGGCGAGGACCTGGACGGAGAAAACGCGGCTTTTCACGAAGTGACGCTCGAACACCCCAGAATGACCCTGCGAGATCGAGGGCCACGGTGAGAGCGTCACATGAATTCAACCGCCCGAATGTTTCTTCGGTGTTCCGCCGTCTGGAGTCTTCTCCCAATGGCGATACCGGTGGCTTCGGCCCTGACGCCGCCGCCCTCCAGACTTCAAGTGGAGGCCCACTCGACCCTGGTTCGAGCACCCGTTGACCTCGACTGTCCCGCCCGCTTCGGAATCGCCGTGGCAATCGACGGCGAGCGTCTCTTTGTCGGTGCCGACGGACGCCGAGATGGGCCCCCTTGCCCCGGTACGGTCGCGATGTTCGTTCGCGGGCCCGCACTGGAATGGCTTTTCGAGGGCTTGATCAATGCACCGAATCCGGAAATCGGGGACGAATTCGGCGCCACCCTCGCGCTGGATGGCGACCGACTCCTGGTGGGTTCACCGGGAAGACTCGGCGAGCAGGGCGGAGCCTGGTGCTTTCACCTGTCCCCGGGGGAGATCACGGTGGAGTCGGTGATCGAACTGACCGTGGCCGATGCCCGGGCAGGAGATCGTTTCGGCGAGTCGGTCGCCTTGGATGGGCCCCATGTCGCGATCGGTGCGCCCCGAGCTGATGTGGACGGCTTTCTAGATCGAGGAAGGGTCGTGGTCACCCGGCTGCGGCCTCGCTTCGCATTGCCGTGGCAGGAGGTTCGACCTCGTCGATCCACCACCGGCTTGCGATTCGGCACCTCGGTTGCATGGGGTCCCACCCTCGCCATCGGTTGCCCCGGTGCAGACGTTCGCTCCCCGTCGGCATTGGTGATCGAGCGACATCCTCGAGGACCGATCGATCGGTCTCTCGTCGATCGCGCGGGTGCGGTGATGATCCATCAACGTGAGTCCCCGCACCGTGCACTCGCCGTCCTCCATCGCCGTTCACCCGCGCCCCTTGAAAGAACGGGGACCACCGCCTGCTTCGTCGGAGCGACGCTCGTGGCGGGTGCGCCGCGCGCCTACACGGGCCCGGTCCGTGGCGGAAAGTTGATCTTCTTCGGCCGACCGATGGCGGAAATCGGTGTTCCGTTCCATCGTGACGGCGGCTTCGGAAGCACCCTGGCGGCATCGGGCCATCGCTTTGCTGCGGGAGTGCCCGGCCGACGAGATGCCCACGGGAGAATCGACGCGGGAGTCAGAATCGGCGACCGCCGGAACGGTCAATTCCGCGTTCGTTGGGAGATCGTGGGACTGGGTGGCACGCGGACTCTGCTGGCCCTCGCACTGGCTCCGGATGGTGACCTCCTGGCCATCGGCACCCCCG
This sequence comes from uncultured Phycisphaerae bacterium, assembly GCA_913031315.1. GTDB lineage: Bacteria > Planctomycetota > Phycisphaerae > Phycisphaerales > SM1A02. The sequence continues at coordinate 1,618 of CAJWFU010000379.1, forward strand.
ACCCCGCCATCGACGACGGTCCGGTACTGGATGGCATGGTCCGGGTGGTGAGACTCGAACCGCACGGACTGGAAGTCGTTCCATGATGATCAGGGAACTGGTTGACACCAGGTACCCGCCCCGAGCTCGGAAGCTATGCATTCGGAATCGGGTAGTGATGTTCGATCACTTCGGACCATTCCGCCATTGACTCCGCGTCGATGAAAGCCCGCTTCACGGTGGCGGGTTCCGGATGCAGCGCCGCGAACTTGATTCCGAATTTCCTCATCTGACGACTGGCGACCCGTTCACCGTGGATCACCTGGGCGTATTCGAGATGCTGTTCGAGGGTCTGGCGCTGATCGGCAAGATCCGGCCAGCGGGGTTCACGACCGGCCATGAGATCGCGGGCCTGTCGGAAGATCCACGGATTCCCGATGCAACCTCGAGCCACCGAAACTCCGGTGATACCGGTCAACTCAAGCATCGCGAAGATGTCTTCAACCGTCCACACGTCTCCAGAACCGAAGAGTAGTCGTTCCGGATGTCTCCGCCGAAGGTCCCGGAGGAACTCCCATCGTCCCGGTCCGGCATATTTCTGCTGCACCGTCCGACAATGCACGGTCGTCCAGGCACATCCCAGATCGTACGCCGCATCGAAAATCCGTTCGAAACTCGAGGCCATCAATTCGGTGTCGTCCCATCCTCGCCGAAGTTTCACCGTGACCGGGACCTCTCCGGCGGCGGCCCGGACCGCTTCGAGCACCGGAATCGCCTGATCTGCATGAGCCAGAAAATGCCCACCCCGCGCCCGACGCTTGATCTTCTTGACCGGGCAGGCGAAGTTGACGTCGATCACCTCGTAGCCCATCTCCACCAGGATGGCCGTCCCCTCGGCCATCTCCTCCGGCTCGGTTCCCATGATCTGGCCCGCGATCGGATGGTCATCCAGACCAGCAGCACGATTGTCTTCGAGGGCTCCCATTCCACATTCTGAAGCGATGAGATCGGGATCTTCCTTCCGGCGGCCCTTCCCCCCGTTGACCAGGGTGCGATCCAGAAGCGCCTCGGTCACGCAGAACGGGCAGCCATGCCGCCGAGCGACCAGTCTCATCGCACCGTCGGAATAGCCCGCAAGGCCTGCCTGATAGAACGGAGCGTCAAAGCCCTCGACCAGGGCGGGCACCCGTGGGTCCATGCGAAAGGAGGCCGCGATCTCCTCGATCGGGCGGGGGAGGAGACGGCTCGGGACACCGTCGGGTCGAAGGCCGACACTCATTCCCGGATCCTAGCAGGCGAGGGTGCGGAAGCCGCTCCCCCGATACGATGTCCATCGATGGAACACGATCTCCCCCACCCGTCTCGGCCACCCTGTTCCGACCGCCGCGGCATCGGAATGCTGCAGGGCACCGCCCTCACGCTCGCCTTCGCCCTCACCTGCACGATGGGATGCGGTGGCCGACGCTACGTTCCCTCTCAGGCGACCCAGCCATATCCGACGAAACTCGCTCAAGGCCAGGTCATCGAAGTGCAGGTCTTTCGCGACGGCGGAAATCTGATCATGGTGAACGCCTCTCCCCAGACCTTCGAAGACTTTGATGTCTGGGTGAACCGTCGATACATGATTCACGTCGACCGCTTCGAACCGGGGACCACTCAGAAGCTCTGGTTCGGGGATTTCTTCGATCAATGGGGCGAGACACCCGTGGCCGGCGGCTTCTTCCGAACCGAACGTCCGACC
>CAJWFU010000380.1:0-3332 GCA_913031315.1 uncultured Phycisphaerae bacterium
GGGGGCTCTCACATTCATGCGGTCGATGGATTCAGGAACTTCCCTGACGCATTCGTTCCAGACTTTCGGGGAATGGAAAACTCGCGAAGACGCTGGTGGGGGCCACTTCCCAGGCGGTCGGGGGTGGATACAGATCCCCTTCGAAACCGGCCTGATACATCGCATCCAGAACCGATTCGAGGCTGGGCTCACCTTCGGGAGTCTTGCTCGAGGCGAGCTTGTTGGACCGTGCCCCGAGGAAGGAGATGGTCGCGACTGGAAGCCGTTCCCGTCGACCTTCAAGCATCTTGGCGATCGTTCCGAAACCTCGATAGAGGTCTTCGAGCGTGAAGTGATCCCTGCCGGCGGGTCGCAACAGGGCGAGGATGAGAAGCCGGTCGAGGTCGAACTTCAGGACGTAGGGCTCTCGGTCCTCTCTCGCGTGCACCGAGACGGATTCTCGGAACATGCGGGCGTAGCTGGTGGCGCTGGCAAGCGTCCACTGGCTGGTGGGGATCAACTTCAGCAACTCCCCCAGAATGCCGCGTTCATTATCGACGTCGTTGACCCCGCAGATCACCGTGCGATATCGACCGTCGACCAGATCCTCCAGAAGGTGCTGCCCCCACTGGACGCGGATCCGTCGATGTCCTCGGACGGACCTCGGGTCGCCGGCGGGAAGAAGAACGCAGCGAGGTGATTCCTTGCTGGCTTCGACCAGGCGGTCCCCGTCTCCCTTGTAGACCCGAAAGGGGTGGGAGTCACTCACTTGGAATCCTCGGCCTTGGCGGCCTCGAGGGCCTTTCGGGCGGCTTCGAGTTCGGCCTGGGCGTTGCTCAACTTGGCTTCCGCATCGGCGAGTCGTTGCTTGGCGGCGTCCAGTTTCGCGGCTCCCGCGAATTTCATCGCCGCTTCCTGGGAAACGATCTCGACGGAATTGATCTTCACTTCGGTGGTGGGAACGTTCTGCATGTTGTTGATGGTGCGGGTCGGGACCTGAGCGATCCGATCGACCACGTCCATGCCCGCGATCACCTTGCCGAAGACGGCGTAGCCGGCGCCGTCTCGAGCCTGATCGAGAAAGCCGTTGTCCTTGAGGTTGATGAAGAATTGGGCGGTCGCGGAATCCGGCTGGTTGCCGAGTCGGGCCATGGCGAGGGTTCCACGCATGTTCTTCAAGCCGTTCCTCCACTCGTTGGCGATGGGTGGACGCATGTCCTGGTGGGCACTCTTGTTGTGGAGCCCTGCGGGATAATTCCCGTGGTGGTCGAAGCCGCCGCCCTGGATCATGAATCCGGGCATGACCCGGTGGAACACGGTGTTGGCGTAGAAGCCGTCCGTGGCGTAGGCCTCGAAGTTCGCGACCGAGATCGGAGCCTTGTCGTTGTCCAGCTCCACGACCATGGAGCCCGCGGTGGTCTTGATGATCGCGTACTGAGCCGCAAGGGCGGGGGAGGCGGCGAAGGCCGTGAAGACGGCGACGGAGAGGGCGAGAAAACGCTGGATGCCGTTCATCGAGTGATCCTGGAGAGGGAAGAGGGAGCCTGGATGGAGTGAGCCTCGTCGACACCGACGATTCTCGTGGCCAGTACTGTAGAAGGTTCCGAAACTTCGCTTCCCGGAACTGCCGAGCGGAAGTTCTGGATTGGGAAAATTTTCACGAGGCAAGCCGTTCGGGCTCGGAACCGGCCGCTTTCTGTCCCTAGCATGCACGGGGTGAAGAAGCCCCCGCCGGGTCGAGGTTCGATCCGGTCATGATGTGTCTCCCAGATGGCCGTTGGACGGCCCCTGGACCAAGGCCTGCCTCCCCGGACTCCCGTCGATCAGATGACCAATTCCATTTCTGCCAATCAGACCGCCAGCCCGGCCCCATCGCATTCACGTTCTCGTGGGCCTTTGGGCGCGACGCTCGATCTCTTCTCGAGCGTGAAACTCGGAATCACGCTGCTCGTCCTGTTGTTCATCTACATGTCTGTGGGATCCGCAGGTGTGGTCTACCCGACCCATCCGGCCATCTGGCACGTCGACGCCTGGACCTACGAGCAGTTGAGGCAGCGCCCGATCTTCGAGATGACGGAGTTCGAGTGGTTTCACTGGTGGCCGTTCAATCTCCTGATCGCGTTGCTGTGCGTGAACATGACGGTCACCACGATTCGCAAGATCCCCTTCAACGCCATGAACGCCGGGGTCTGGATGATCCACATCGGGATCATCACGCTCTGTCTCGGGAGCGTCTACTACTTCGTCACCAAGATCGAGGGCGACGCTCCAGTCGCTCGGCGGGCGGTGACCGTGGCGCTGGTGGATTCGAGCGAGGGGGGGGGCGTTCTGGAATCGAGCCGCTTTCTCGCGATGCCGGGGAACGAGACGAGCATCGGATTCGGCGAAGGTCGATACGACCTTCAGGTCCAAAGCATCGATCCGGCCTGGGAACTGCTCTCGGGCGAGGATGAGGGCGTCCGGGCGTTCAGCGTCAACCTGATGGTCGAACGGGCCGATGGCCAGCGTTTCATCCGGCAGGTGATCGCCGGGTATCCCGAGTACACCGAAGACCTGATCTTCAGCGACGACCCCGGGCAGCCATTCCAGCGAAACGTGAAGGTCAACGGCGAACGTCTTTTCGATCCCGGTCTCCTCGTGGGCCTCGAGTTTGCCCCGACCGATCACCTGTATCTCCGGAACGACCTCGCCAAGAGCTGGGCCCTCTACCTGCGAGAGAAGGGTGACACCGAGTGGGTCGAGCGGCCGATCGACGGGGGCTTCCTCTACAACGACTACATCGAAGACGAAGACTGGGTCTGGAACGCCGGAACCGGTGACGCCACGATGCCTCTGGATGCGATCGACGTGGCGATCCCCGCGGTCTCGCCCGATGACCCCGCCCCTGAGCTTGATCTGAGAGCGACCGGGTTTCTGCGGTACGCGGTGATGCGCGATCAGGCCACTCCGGGTGGCCCGGACGCGGCCCTCGATCCCACCGCATGGGTCCAGATTCGGGCCCCCCAGATGGATCGCTCCAACGACTACGTGCTTCGAGCGTTCGATCCCGCGAGGAATTCGGTCGACGGCGGCCTGATGATGATGCGATGGATCGGATCCGAAGCCGAGCTTGAGAACATCACCCGACCATCGATGCTGGATATTTCGATCCCCTCCCTGGGCATTGATATCTCTCAGCCGGTCGTCAGCGAATCCGAAGAGGGCGAAGAGTCCTTCCTCCGAATCGGCGACACCGGATACGGCTACCGCGTCGTGTCGCTGCAGAACGATCTCGCCCTCGGCTCCGGCACGGTTTCGGTGGCGATTCTCGAGATCTCGACCCCGACCGGCATTCATCGTCGCTGGGTCTTCGA
>CAJWFU010000381.1:0-3272 GCA_913031315.1 uncultured Phycisphaerae bacterium
ACGTTCTCGTACCACTCGACCCAGTGGTTCATCCGCCCTTCCTCGACGTTGCCGACGCAGTGGTCGACGAACTTGAGGCCGCAGGGATGCTCGCGGTTGTACGCGTTCATCATGAAGTCGAAGGGCTTGAATTCCGGACTGAAGAGGCCGCCCTGCTTGAGTTCGGTCAGTCCGTATCCGCCGCTTCGGCTGACGAAGCTGTGAACCGCCCGCCCGTAGGCCTTGACCCCGGACATGGTGACGGTGCCCGTCGCGTCCGAGATCGTGCGCGGTTCGTAGGCGGATTCGCCACCGTTGGCGATGGCGCGCTCGTAGGCCTTCTCCGAATCATGAACGTTGAAGGCCACGTCCTTGACGCCGTCTCCGAACTTGACGAGTTCGTCATTGATCGGGTGGTCGGCGTTGAGCGGGGTCTCGAGGATGAACCGGATGTTGCCCTGCGTCAGCAGGTACCGCGCGGTGTCGCGGCTGCCGGTGGTGAGGTCGGCGATCTGCGTGACTTCGAAGCCGAAGGTCTGGGCGTAGAAGAACGCGGCCTGCTTCGCGTTTCCCACGTAGAACCGCACGTGGTCGACGTCGATGAGCTGGAGCGGGTCGGTGTCGGCAGCGCCGGAGATCTCCGGCGTGGTACTGGCACTGGTCATGGTTCGAAATCCTGATTCAACGTGAAAATCGAGTCCGGTCGCTCGACCGGGTCGAGCCGCCGGGGCACGGCATCTGCGACGGTCGATTGTAGCCGGAACAGGGGGCGAATCGCTCCGGCATCGGCGTCACCGTCGCCAGAAGATCCGCCGAATCGGCATCAGAAACCACTCGACGCGGGTCGGAACGGGTCCCGATGAAATTCGGCAGCCGGGGTTCCGATAGAATGCCTCGCGGGCGGGGTATCCGGCCCGCCACGATCGATTCCTCCTTCCGCTTCCGGAATCAAGACATGAATCCCGATCGAAGTGCCATCATCCTCGTGCTCGGCGTGCTGTCGCTGGTCATCTGCGCGCCGGCGGGGATCGCGGCCTGGGTGATGGGTGCGGGGGACCTTCGCGAGATCGACGCCGGACTCCGAGTCCCGGAAGGCCGGCCGACGGTCAAGGCCGGCATGATCTGCGGCATCATCGGAACCATCATCTTCATCTTGCAGTTGCTGATCGGCCTTCTGGTCCTCGCCCTGCTCGGGCTGGGTGCCGCCGGAGCCGCGGGAGTCTAGAAGGTGATCGCCGCGTGGACCGGCACGTCGCCGAGTTTTCGGCGGCCGTCGAGGAAGCCGAGCTCGATCAGGAACGCGGTCGCCGCGATTTCCGCGCCGAGCCCCCGCACCAGCTCGATGCAGGCGGCCATGGTGCCGCCGGTCGCGAGCAGATCGTCGACCATCAGGACCCGATGGCCCGGAGACAACGAATCCGCGTGCACCTCGAGCACGTCGGAGCCGTATTCCAGATCGTAGGAGGCCCGGACGGTCCTGCCGGGCAGCTTGCCGGGCTTGCGGATCGGTACGAATCCGCAGGACAGCGACTGTGCGATCGCGGTGCCGAAGATGAAGCCGCGACTTTCCGCACCGACCACCAGATCGACGCGTTCGTTTCGATACGGGTTCGCCATGATCTCCACGGCCATCGCCAGGCCGGCGGGATCGGCGAGCAGTGGCGTGATGTCCTTGAACACGATTCCCGGCTTTGGGAAATCGGGAATGTCGCGGATCAGTGCTTCAAGATGATTGACTGGATCTGGCATCTCCGAATGCTAGCCGGGCTGGTTCACGGACACTTTCCGGCCGGTTGGATTCCGGCACTCGACCCGGGGTATCATCCGAACATGCCCGAAAGCACCACCCGCAAGGACAGCATCGAAGTCGTCGAACCCATCGGAATGAGGGTTCTGATCCGCAAGGACGAGGACAAGAAGATCACGAAGGTCGGGATCCACCTCCCCGACAAGATCGAGATTCCGACGCTCACCGGCCGGATCGTCTCGATCAGCTGCCAGATCGAGCGCGACGAGGACTACCCGATCAGGCAGTACGACCGGGTCCTCTTCAATCCCAAGCAGGGCATTCCGGTCGACTTCGAAGGTGACAACCGACTCTTCGTGGTGCCCGTCGAGGACGTCGTGGCGGTCTTCCGGCGGGAGTCCTGATCATGACGTCGCCGGGTCGCGAGGCGACGAGGCGAATTCCGATCGCGACCGGTCCGGTCCGCGGAACGGTGCGACCGCCGGGATCCAAGAGTCTGACCAACCGATACCTCGTGCTCGCCGCCCTCTGCCGGGGCGATGCGGTGATCCGGCATCCGCTTCGAGCGGACGATCCGGATCGACTCCTCGCGGCACTGGAGACCCTGGGAACCATCGTGCGGCCGGAAGGCGACGTCCTCCGGATCGATGGTGGCGATGGTCGTTTTCCGGGCGGCGGCGTCGTCGATCTCGGCGCGGGGGGCACGCCGGTCAGATTCATGCTGGCGGCCGCCGGCCTGGCGAGACTTCCGGTCGACATCGACGGCACGGCGCGGATGCGAGCGCGTCCGATCCGGGACGGCGTGGATCTCTTTCACGCGATCGGTGGCGTGGTGGAGTTCCTGGAGGCGCCCGATCGACTGCCGATCCGAGTGCTTCCCCCGGCGGAACTCCCGGGGGGGGCGATCGACGTGGGCCGGACCGCGAGCAGCCAGTTCGTCTCCGCCGTCATGCTGGTGGCGCCGTTCACCCGGGACGGCGTCGAACTCCGGTTTTCAGCGACCCCGACGAGCCCCACCTATCTCGAACTCACGCTGGACGTGCTCGAGTCGGTCTCGGCGGCGGTGACGGTCGAACGCGACGCCGTCGGCGGACTTCGCCGGATCCGGATCGAGCCGTCGCCGATTCCGGGGTTCGACGTCGAGATCGAAGCCGACGCCTCGAGTGCGATCTACCCCGCGATGCTCGCGGCCGGCTCGCCCGGCGGAAGCATCGAGATTCTCGGTCTGGGACATTCGAGCCGGCAGCCCGACCTGGCGGCGATCAACGCCCTCGCGGACTTCGGGGCGACCGTCGAGATGGCGGTGGATCGAATCGTGCTGTCCGGACCAACGCGACTCCGAGGCGTGACGCTCGACTGCAAGGGATTTCCGGATGCCGCGGTGGGGCTGGCCGCGCTGGCGGCGCTGGCGGAGGGCCCGACCCTGCTCACCGGGCTGGAGACACTTCGGATCAAGGAGTCCGATCGAATCGCGGCGCTCGCCATCGAGCTTCGCAAGGTCGGGTGCGTCATCGTCGAATCGGCGGATTCGATCGGGATCACCCCG
>CAJWFU010000382.1:0-3269 GCA_913031315.1 uncultured Phycisphaerae bacterium
CGTACCAGGCCAGCAGCCGCTCCAGCAGGAAGAGGCGCTGGTCGGGCTTGAGCTGAATGTCTCGCCCGATTCGCTGGACGTCCTTCTTGCAGCGTTCGCACAAGCGATGCCATCGTTCGTGCTCGTTACGACCGTAGTCGGTGACCTCGTACCATTCTTCCAGGTCGAGCAGCACCGCAAGTTCGTCCTCGGTGCTCGCGATCCCGTCGATGTAACCGCTGTGAAGGGCGTTCCCCGCGTTCAGCGTGAGAACCTGTTCGTTGTTCGAGATCGCATGCTCGCCCCGCATGTCGGCGTACCAGGTGATCTCGTCGGTCTCGGGATCCTTGTCGTAGCTCGCCATCTTCGTTCGGGTGATCATGCACTCGGCGGGAATGCGATTTCGCCCCCCCGCTTCGGCCACATCACCGAAGTCCTTGACCCAGGCGGCCAGCTGGGCGCCTTCGATCGACTTCTCACCGGCGAACATGACCGCCGAACCCATGGCGCCGACCTTCTCGAAGTAGATCTCATCGCAATGCAGGGCCGTGAAGGCCCCGGCGGAAATCGCCTTCTTGATCCAGGCCACGACCCGGTGGCGGCGCTTGATGTCCAGCAATGTCTCCGAGATCTCATCACCTTCGATGACGAGGCCACCGGGCGAGTTGATGTGAAGAACGATGATCTGGCCCGGGCCGTACTTGTCGGCCTCCTTGGCGATCGCCTCGATCGACTCGTGCCGGGCGAGCGTTCCGACCTGCCCCTCCCAGGGGAGGAAGAAGACGCCCCGCTTGGGAGCCTTCAGAAATCCGTCGGAGCCCTTGACCGGCGAGGTCGTCCGGTTGGAAGACGGCTGCTTCGTCGCGTCGGGGCCGGGCTTCGAAGCCGAGGGCTTCGAGTTGGAGGGGGTGCTTTCGACCGCGTCCGAGGCTTCACCCTCGATGGCCATCGAGATGATGTCCGACTCGAAGATCCCCTTGGTCGCGGTCGAGCCCGCGATGTCTCCGCGAACCGAGATCAGTCGATACGGCGAGGTGCCGTCGACCTTCATCAGGGTTCCGGCCATCTTCTGGAGGACCCCGTTTTCCATGAAGGCGACGGTGACGGCCTGTCCGACGTCGCCACGCCATGATCCGCCGTTCGCGAACTGGAATTCGTGCTCGTCCGCGGACGCCACGGGAGAGACCCCGGCGGCGAAGATGGCGAAAAGGAGAACGGTGATGATGCGTCGATGAGTGCTCATGAATTCGCTCTTGGGATCATTCGGTCACGCCGAAGTTCTACTGAAAGGGAGAGTGGCTCGAACCGTCGGTCAACCGCCGCCGAGCCCGCCGCCTCGGCCTCCGCGACCACCGCGACCGGCACCGCCACCGGTGGACCGGCCGTTCTTGCGGGAGTCCTGAATCTGCTTCTTCATCCGCTCGATGCGAGTCTCGATCGAAAAGAGATCGAGGCCGTAATCCTGCTGCAGGCGAGCGGCCACGGCGGGATATCGTCGCCCCGCACTCAGAATCTTTTCCCAGGCCTTCTTCGAGGCGCCGAGGTCGGCAATGGTGCCGCCGGCTTCTCGATCACGGGCGTCCTTCATCAAAGACTCGCATCGCTCGAACGCCCGTCGCCAGCCCTCGACATACTTTTCGGCGAGCTGCTGACCGGAATCGGCGACCTGGTATTCGCGGTGACCGAGCAGGAACATGAGATCGTCGAGATCGAGAACCGTTCCCTTGGACAGCATCACGTTCTCGGCCGAGTCGCTGTTGAAACGGGCCACCGCCTCCGGGTTGCCGTCGATCGTCCAGTAGGTTCCGGCGAGGTCGTTGGACCAGGCCACCTCTCGACCTTCGAACTTCACACCGAGGCTTCGCTGCGGCTCGATCATCGCCCAGATGAGTTCCAGCGGGTATCCACCGGCCTGCCCGAAGCCGGACGCGATGCCGACCCATGCCGCGTACATCTTCGCTCGAACATCGGGATCGCTCCAACCGTCAGCGAAACGCTGGACGGCGTCGAGGCCCCAGAAACGAGCATCCTTGGTCATGTAGATGTTGGGAAAGGACAGGGCGAACAGGGTCGAGGGGCCGACGGCGTCCTCGATCCACATCACCTGGTTGTCGAGGTCGACCGGAAGCTTGTTCTGCAGGTCGGTCATCATGTCTCGATAGACCTCGATGTTCTGCCACATGCCGAACTCTCGTCGGTCATCGTTCTGAATGTGGAAGTTGGTATCGACATCCGCCGAGTCGAGCCGGAAGACGATCAGGTCCGGCTTGATCTCGTTCGCGTCCTCGATGATCTCTTCGTAGATCGAGGGATGAATGTCCGTCCCCATCTGCCCGGCCATCGGGATGACGTAGACCACGGGACTGCGATCTTCAACGCCGGCGTCCTCGGCAAAAAGGGACGGAGACGCGGCGAGCGTCGCGGCAGCAGTCATTCCGAGCAGCATGAACTTCGACATGGATCCAAATCCTCTTGAGGCCCCGAAGAAGAATCGGAGCGGGTGCTTTTCCTACGGTCTCAAACATGATAGGGAGGCCGATTCGGCCCCACGCGATGTTTCCTCGAGGTCCGGTCTTCACGAACACTCAAGCCCGGCTTCACCAGAATATCAAGTCTCAATCCTCATCTGGATCACGAGCCTCCCCGATTTCCAGCGATGCCCGCCCCCTCGAACGGGTGAGGCCCACTTCCGCGGCTCAAGGTTTCGGCTGGCCCAGAACGCGGGTCGCGATCTCGATCGCCAGCAAAAGAGCCGACTCCTTGTCCAGGAGCCGTCCCTCCAGTTGGGCGTCGTACACCTGATCCAGCACCGTCCGAAAAAGCGGGCCCGGCGGAAGCCCTGCCGAAACCAGATCATCACCCCCGACCCAAGGAGCCGGGGCAATGCCGGTTAGGAGGAGTTCCTCGAGTTCAACCTCGATTGGAGTCACCAGGCCCGGTTTTTCCGCCCGAACCAATCGCAACGCCCGATCAAAACAGTCCCGAGCAGCCAGTCGCTTCCGCTGAGCCACGCTGGAAACGGCCCAGGTCTCGAGGAGGGCCTCCCGAATCTGCCGCAGCGCTACCAGATCAGCCTGCTCTCGGTTCGAAAGGACCAGTTCTCGGACCAAGCGATCGCCAGCATCCGGATTCAAACCGGTCCCCCGATCAAGTTCCCAGGCGACCAAGGCGTCGATCCAGGAGATCGACTCCGCCGGCAGCGCGTCCAACCGCGAGCAAGCGGTCCCGCGTTCGTCGCGGGAGGCTCCGAGGATCGAACGATCAAGTCCCGTGGATTCTGCGAGTCCGGC
>CAJWFU010000383.1:0-3264 GCA_913031315.1 uncultured Phycisphaerae bacterium
GGTGCGGGTCTGCCCGATGCGGAAGGCATGGTCGGTCGCCTGGTTTTCGACCGCGGGATTCCACCAGCGATCGAAGTGAATCACGTGGTTGGCGCTGGTGAGGTTCACACCCACGCCGCCGGCCTTGAGGGAGAGCAGGAAGATCGGTGACGAATCGCCGGACTGGAAGCGTTCGATCATCTGATCTCGCCGTCCCTGCGGAGTGCCACCGTGCAGGAAGAGCGGCTCCATGTCGAATTCCTGACGCAGGATCGTCGAGAGGAGGTGTCCCATCTGGCGGAACTGCGTGAACACCAGGGCGCGGTCGCCATTGGCAAGCACTTCCTCGAGCAGTTCGACCAACCTGGCACTCTTGCCCGACCGCTGGCTCAGGCGTTCGTTCGCCGACGGAGCGATGTCCGTCTCCTTGAGGTAATGCGCCGGGTGGTTGCAGATCTGCTTGAGCCGGACCAGACCGGAGAGCACGAGACCTCTTCGTCGCATTCCGGTCGCTTCGTCGACCTGTCGGAGCATGTCCTGAACCACGGTGTCGTACAGGCGGGCCTGTTCCGGCGTGAGCGGGACGTGCTGCCGGTTCTCGACCAGCGGCGGAAGGTCGTCCGCGACCCCGTCGTCGGTCTTGAGTCGCCGAAGCACGAACGGGCCGACCAGCTGCTTGAGGCGTTCGCCCCGATCCTCATCCCGGTGTCGCTCGATCGGAATGGCGAACCGTCTTCGAAATTCGGCCTGGGGCCCGAGGAAACCGGGGAGGCAGAATTCCATGATCGACCAGAGCTCGGTGAGCCGGTTCTCGACCGGCGTACCGGTCAGTGCGACTCGGTGTCGACTCTTGATCGAACGGATCGCAGTGGCCTGCTTGGTCGGCGGGTTCTTCACGTGCTGGGCTTCGTCGAGGACCAGGCGTTCCCATTCGACGGATTCGATCCAGTTGCGGTCTCTGCTCACCAGGGCGTAGGTGGTGACGACCACGTCGCAGTTGGAGGCCTTCTCGGTGAAACCTTCGCCCACGGGGCGGTCGGGACCGTGTTGGATGTGGACTCGGAGTTCGGGAGCGAAGCGTTCGAGTTCCCGCCGCCAGTTGCCGGCGACGGACATCGGGCAGACGAGCAGGGTCGGTCGAACGGTTCCCTCGGGACGATCCTGACGCTCGTGCTGAAGCAGGGCGATCATCTGGATCGTCTTGCCCAGTCCCATGTCGTCTGCAAGGCAGCCGCCGAGGCCGAAGCGATCGAGGAAGGCAAGCCAGGCGAGGCCTCGCTCCTGGTAGGGGCGGAGTTTGCCTTGGAATGCTTCTGGAACCTTGATCGGTCGAACGCTGTCCTCGGGGGCTTCACCGTCTTCGCCGAGGAGTTCGCGAATCCATCCGGCGGTTCGGATTCCGGTGATCGGCGGTGCATCACCGTCATCACCGCCCGCAGCGAGCCGGAGGACTTCGCCGAGCGTCGAGGCACCGCCGGGGTGCTTTCCGAGGAACGAGTTGGCCTTCTCGAAATCTTCGCCGCGAATCTCCACCCATCGATCACCGATGCGGATGAGCGGGACGCCTTGTTCTGCGAGTCTTCGGAGTTCCTCAAGGCCGACGCTCTCATCCCCGATGGAGATTTCCCAGGCGTAGTCGACGAGGCTGGAGAGACCGACGCCCGGCGCGTTTTCGCCGTCGCCATGTGGCTCGATCATGAGGCGAACACCGATGCGGCTCGTCGCCTGACCCCACCACGATGGCACCAGGACTTCGACCCCGGCCTCCTGCAGGATGGGCCGGATGTCCTGAAGGAAAGCGTGGGCTTCCGGGGTGCTCAGATCCAGTCCGGTCGGGTTCGTGGCTTCGAGCGCCTCCTGCAGCCTCGGCCAGATTCGCTGGGCTCGGGCGAGTTCCGCCAGCAGCAGGTCGCCGGGGGTTTCTTCCGCTCCGACGATGGATGCGAGTCTGCCTCCACCGCCGTCGGCCCAGATCTGGGATGCATCGACGATGATCGGAGGATCATCGGTGACCAGGAGGTGGAAGCCCAACGGCCAATTCGCCTTCTCGATCTGATCGGGGGTCGCGTCGAGCACGCCCTCCAGAGGTTCGTCGAGTTGGAGGCACAATCGGACGGCACGATTTTCCGAAGGATCGATGAGGCCGCCCAGCCAGTGTCGGGCGCCTCGCATCACTTCGACCGCGACTTCAGCCGGGGCCCGCACTTCGGAGGCATCGGCAAGCAGTCCGGTGAGCCAGGCGACCTGACGATCGGCGATGGGATCCCGACCGTCGAGGGCATCGGCGAAGTCCTCGCGAATCAGCACTCGTCGGACGAGTCCGTCGACCAGGGTCTCCAACGCGGACTCGATGATCGTCCAGCGATCCGGCGCCGATGAGTTTTCGGTCGAGGCCGCGACCGGGGGCATCGAAATGGCGAGGTCGCGCAAGGGATCGGCGAGTTCGCCGTCGGCGAGCCATGGAACCCATCGTGCTCGGAGAGGTTGCCCTTCGACCTGGACCGCGGTGGGAACGAATCGCTGGTCGGCGACCAGTTCGGTGGCGAAGGTTCCGACTTCGGTCCAGAAGCGGACGTCATGCCCCAGGAGCAGGGTGTCCCGGGGTGTGGTTCCAAAGGTGGCCAGAAGATCGATCGCCTGATTCGCTGGAACTCGGATCGCGGGAATCGCCACGGTCTGAGGTCGAAGGTCTTCGGGTTCCAACGCTTCGAAACCCAGGCGGGTACCGAGTGCGGCGCTGGGGGCTGGAAGGTCAGGGAGATCAAGCCGGTGCGGAAGGACGAGCCGAAGTTCGGTCTCTCGGCGTTCGCCCGAGGTGTTCGTTGCCTGATCGTCGTCCTCGGTTTCGTCGTCTTGAAGGAAACCTGCACCTTCGAGAACCGCGGCCAGTTCCACTTCAAGTTCCTCGCCGCTCACCGCGAAGGGATGTTGATGGACGACGGTGGACGGCGGGGGCGCCGGAGTGGTGGCGATGGCGGTGCCACCGTCCGAAGGCTCCGTTTCCTCGACCGCGTGGTCATCGGAGACGACGAGGCTTTCCGGGTCGTCTTCAATGACCGATGCGGTCTTCGTCGGAGGAGGGATCAATGACGGATCGACTCGTTCGCCCCAGAAGAGGAAAGCATCGTCGCCGTGCACTGCATGCAGCACGATGGTGGTCTTTGAGTCGATGGTCCTTGAGCTCCTCAGGTCCGGAAAACCGGATGAAGTGATTCCGCTGGGACTCGAACCCAGGACAAAGCGATTAAAAGTCGCCTGCTCTACCAACTGAGCTACGGAATCCCG
>CAJWFU010000384.1:0-3255 GCA_913031315.1 uncultured Phycisphaerae bacterium
CCGCATCCGCGATGAACCACTCTCCCGCCGCTTCGTCCCAGACGAGCGACTGCGGCCTCGACAATCCGGGCACCGTGCGGCCGTCGATTTGGAGGTCCTCTTCCGCCGGACGCCCGATCACTCCGATCGGATTCCAATCCGCATCGAAGATCTGTACTCGATCGTTTCCGCCGTATTCCGAAACGAACCAGATGCCTCCGGGGCCACCGACGACGTCCGTGGGGTAGATGAATTCACCGGGTTCCGTCCCGAGGACTCCATGAGTCTCCAGCAGTTCGCCGTCGGGCGAGAAGATGGAGATGCGATGTTCGTGGGTGTCCGCCACCATCACTCGTCCTTCGGCATCGACCGCGATTCCGGTCGGCTTCCCGTTCTCGAAGGCCGGCATCCGCCACCACCCCTCGAGGGTGCCGTCGAGGGCGAAACGCTGCACCCGCGCGCTCTTGTCGACCACGTAGATCCGCTCACGCGGTTCATCCAGAGCGATGGCCCTCGGATAGTCGAAACGTCCGTCCAGGTTTCCAGGTCGGCCGAAAGCCACCGCGTGCGGCACCCCACCGGTATCCGACTCCGGATCACTCGAGCCACAGCCGGGAGGACTGAGAAGCACCAACGCCGACAGGAGACCCGCCCCCGCCCGGAACACCCGCGAGGAAGATCCAACGCCCCCGACGAGCACCACGGACATCAGCAACGCCGCCATGGTCGCGGCCGCGATGAGGCCGAGAACGACGGGCAGGACCGAATCAGCGTATTGGTAGTGCATCGCGTCCAGAAGAGTGCCGGTGAGGGTCGAAAAACCAGGGGGGCGAACCCGGGCTGCAACGGGAATCTCACCCGCGGCCAGCGTACCCCCAAGAAGAAAACCAGTGGCGGCGGCCCGAGTGAACACCGGGGAGCCGGCCCGCCAGCCCGCAGCCAGTCCACGGGGGGCATCGAGTCGTGGAAGCACCCCCATGCGACCGCCGATCATCCATCCGACGATCGCCGCCCCGATCGCCGTTCGCCCCGCCACCGCCAACACGGTGGGCACCGGCCCATCGACGAACGACCCGAGACCTTCGAGGTTCCAGACCGCTTCGATTCCCACTGCGAGAAGCGTCGCCGGCATGCTCGCGAGAATCGCGAACGCCGGTATCAGGATGATCCAGACCGACCACCGCGTACGAGCCCCGCCCCCACCTCGCCAGGCCGCGAATCCCACGGCGATGATCGAACCGATCACGCCCCCCCCCGCCGCCAAAAGAAGCGTGCCTGCCAGTGCCTCGCGATGAAGACTCCAGGCGACCTGAAGATCCTGAGACCACGCTCGCCTCGCAAGCATCACCAGTGGCCAACCGACCAAAGTCATCCAGATCGCGACCACCGCGATTCGCCGCGTCCAAAGACCCTCACGCCCCACCGGAGAGAAACCACGGTCGCAGCCCTGCTCGACTCGGGTCACCGCCACCCGACGCAACAGCCGGATCAGGGCGACTCCGGCGAAGATCGCGATCGCCAGTCCCGGAAGTCCGACCTGAAGCAACGTGCCCGGACCGGCACCGCGGGTATCCAGCGTGCGAAGCTCGAATCCCCAGCTCCGCACCTGGGCGAGATCGAATGGAACGGTGAGACCAGCCACCACCGCCGAAGTCAGAACCCAGGCCAGAAGCGCCGGCCGAACGAATCGCCGCAGCCGAATCATCAGGACATCACGAGGAGACGGGCGATCCAAACGGATCATCTGTTCATCTCGATGAGCCGCCGCATCGCGTCCTGCCGCCAGAAGCCACATCGCCAGCGGCGTGGCCATGCCCAACAACCCGACCGCTAGAACGGCACGTCGAAGCAACGGAACTTGGCCGGCTTCCGCGGCCGCCCGGCCGATGATCGAATCGGGCCCGAGTTCCAGCCACCAGGCATCGAAGAACAACGCCGGGGGAAGCAGCAGCGGCATCAACCAGAGGACGATGCCAGCGATCCGCCATCTGGAGTTCGGATCCGAGATTACAAAATCGGTGGCGGGAATCGTCGCGAGAAGAGTCGCCACCCCACCGATGGCGATCGCCCAGCCAACCGTCGTCCAGAAAACCTCGCCCCCACGAAAACCGTATTCAGCGGCGGTCGCGTCGACCGGATCGAAGATCGCCAGACCAAGCCCCGCCACCACGGGGAGCAGCATCGCCGATGCCGATAGTAAAGCGATGCCCCGAAGAACCCGCCACCCCGGAACCGAAGTCATCGCCCGTCGCCCGGGCTGATCGGGAGGGAGAACGCATCCATCGCCCGGTCCACCGCACCATCCATCACCTCGGCGACGGACGAAATCGAGATGCGCCAGGGATCCTCCGCCAACGGTCCATCATCGACCATCCGTTAACCTTCATCCAAGGGGTGGGCGAGCGGCTGATTTCCACTCGGCGACCGGTACAGCAGGCGTTCGACTTCGGCCGAGGCCAGAAAGGCGACCAGAGCCGACGCCGCGTTCGGGTGGCGTGCGCCGGTCACCATGCCGACCGCATTGGGGATCAACAGCGTCCCCCCACCCACGGCGTTCGAGCCCAGGTGACGCGGTGCCGTGGATTCGACCCTGGCACCTCGTCGCCGAGCGGCCCGGACGTCATCGGAGTCCGTCAATCCAAGGAGCACTTCGCCTCGCACCACCGCATCGACCGTGGCCGCGTTGCCACCGGTCAACAACTGAATTCCGTTCGCCGCGAGTCCGTCCAGCCAGACCGGATACGACACCGCAGGGTCCCCGATGGATTCTGAAGCCGCGATCGCGCCGAAGTGACCCCGGGTCGTGCCGAACCGAGGGTCCGCCATGGCGATCTGTCCCTTCCAGCGGGGATCCGCGAGGTCCGTCCACTGCTGGGGGCAATCCTCGATCGAAAGACGCTCAGGATCGAACGCGATCACTCGGGCACGGCCCGCGAATGCGAACCAACGATCATCGATTCTTCTCCATTCCGAGGGGTGACCATCAAGATCCGGATGAGCGGTGGGCTGAAGAAGACCCTCCGCCGCGAGCTGTTCCACCGCGAAGGGTTCCGAACTCCAGAAGACATCAGCCCGAGGCCTTGACCGCTCACGCCTCACCCGGTTGACAAGCCCGGTGGTCTTGGTGGCCTCGTTGTCGAAGAGGGGCCGGACCTCGATGCCGGTCTGGCGGGTGAAGGCTTCGAGGATCGGCAAAGCCACCGCGCGGTCGGCCGAGACGTAGACCACCACCGACGGAGAATCGGTTTCTCGTTCACAGCCGGTCAGGATGCCGAG
>CAJWFU010000385.1:0-3245 GCA_913031315.1 uncultured Phycisphaerae bacterium
ATCCTCCTCATGGAATGCGCCGATCCGATCGCCGATGCCTCCGAAGCCGCCTGGTGGGTTCAACAAGGAATTCGAATGGTCGGACTCTCCTGGGGACGAGGCTCCCGCTTCGCCGGAGGCAATGCCGCCCCTGGAGGCCTGACCGCGGACGGTCGCTCACTGGTCGCCGCATTGGAGGATCTGGGAGTCGCCCACGACTGCTCCCACCTTTCCCGGGCCTCCTTCGATGAACTGCTGGAAGCCACCACCGGTCCGATCTGCGCTTCACATTCCAACGCCGCAAGCCTGGTGGGGTCCAACCCCCGACACCTCGATGACCCCCAGTTCGAAGCGATCGCAAGTCGGAAGGGCATCGTGGGGCTGAATCTCTACCGACGTTTTCTTCGTCCCGAAGGCGATGTGACGGTCGAGGACTGCCTCGATCACATCGAACATGCCGCCGGAATCGTCGGCCGACATCGAGTGGCTCTGGGCTCCGACGCGGACGGCGGATTTCCTTCCACGGATCTTCCGCTTGAACTTCAGCGGCTCAGCGGACTTCCCACGCTGGCCGAAGGACTGTCTCGCCGAGGATGGTCAAAGAAGGAAATCGCCGGTTTTCAGCGCAAAAACTGGGAAGATTGGCTCTTGACGGTGCCATCGCTGACAGGTTGTCACTAGCCTGCGATCCCTTCCCGCACCCCCGGAGCCTCCGATGCCTCGTCTCCCGATCACGTTCGCGATTCTTGCCCCGATGGTCCTGATTCAGGCCACCGTTGCGAGTGGATCAACCAATGAACGGGAGATCGAGTTCGATTTCGCAGCCGGCATTCTGGCGATTCAACAGGAAGACCAGGCCATCGAGACGCCGGCCTCGGACGAGTTGTCCACTTCGATCAACGCGGAACAGCCGACCACCTCGAGCGCCGCCGAAGACCTCGCCAAGAAGACGCAGAACCCGGTGGCGGATCTGATCAGCCTGCCGTTTCAGAACAACTTCACCTTTCCCACCGGCCCCGGCGATGACGTTCTGTGGGTGCTCAACGTGCAGCCGGTGATCCCCGTGAAGTTGACCAAGGAATGGAACCTGATCACTCGAACCATCGTTCCGATCATTCACCAGCCGGGGTTGACTCAGGGCGCTTCCAGCGACAACGGCGTGGGCGACGTTCAGTTCACGTCATTCCTCTCGCCCTCCGACTCCGGTGATTTCACCTGGGGTGCGGGCCCGGTCTTCCGTTTCCCCACCGCGACGAAGGACACACTGGGTTCGGAGAAATGGTCAGCCGGCCCCAGTTTCGTCGGACTCACCAGCACCGGTCCCTGGGTGGTCGGTGGCCTCGTCCAGAACATCTGGTCCTACACCGGCTCTTCCAGCCGCGATCGCGTGAATCAACTGCTTCTGCAGCCGTTCGTGAACTACAACCTGCCAGATGGCTGGTACCTCACCACCTCGCCGGTCGTGACCGCAGACTGGAATCGCCCCAGCGAACAGCGATGGACCGTTCCGGTGGGCGGTGGCGTGGGCAAGATCCTGCGGATCGGCAAGTTGCCGGTGAACCTGCAGTTGCAGGCGTACTACAACGTCGAGAAGCCCGAGCAGGTCGGGGACTGGACGATCCGCTTCCAGATACAGCTGCTCTTCCCCGCCGGGTGATCCGAGAGAACGGATTCCGTCGACCGCGGACTCAGTCCGGCATGTTGCGATTCAGATCGTCGTTGAGCGGAACGGCCACGACCCCATCCACACCGCCGATCAGCAGGTGAAGGTGAATACCGGTTCGGTGAAGATCCGCAACCCGCGGTGCTTCCGTGGCCAAGACGTGCATCACCGGCTGATCGAGGCGACCGGGCTCCACCCCCGTCGCCCGGGAGAACTGGATTCTCTGGGCCCGGACCCACTTGGCGGCCACGTGAAGACTGGCGACATCGCGATCCCGGCTCACCAGGTGAAGTCGTCCGGCATCGTCGCATCCAAATTCGACGCCGGCTGCCGCGGGAATCGTCCATTCGAGTGGTCGAATCGCCGGCAGAGCGGAGAGCAGGGTTTCCGCCATCACCGCTTCGGGCTCACCGTGGGACTCCGGCCCCGGAATCGACTCCCACTCCGACTCCACCATGGAATCCCGGGGAAGATCGGCTTCGGTCCATCCCTCGTGATTCTCGACGATCGGCATCGAGGTCGACACGGGTTCCTGTTCCGCTGGAACCCCGAGAAACACGGCGTCTCCTTCCTGACCAGCAGGCGTCGGACGAACCCGAATCTCCTCTTCTTTCTGCGGATGCCCGGCCCCGGTCGGAGATGGATCCTCGGTTGAATCCGGATCGGAACCGACGAAGGCCAACGTCGGATCCGGGGCGACATCCTCTTCGCCGCCGACGATGCGAAGCCAGGGCATCAGGCCGTCGCCTTCGCCACCGTCATCCTCAACCACCGACGAAGGCTTCGACTCGAACATCTCGGACTGCGGAATTGAAAGTGATTCGACGATCGCCTCAACGACCTCGTCGGCACTCCCCCGTGCTGATTCATCGAAACCGGTCCGAAGCGAATCCTCGACCACGTCGATCCGGCGAACCGTGGCATGAACGGACAGGTGACGTTCGAGATGACGAGCGGCCATCTGATCGAGGAGATCCGAAACTCGGACCGCCTGAGTTTCCTCGGTTCCGACCAACACCATCCCGATCTCCAGACTTTCCGGATCCACGGCCCGGGCCGCCGCAACCTTGGCGAGCCGGTACGCCTCGATCACCGCGGTCTTTTCCGCGGAGGTGAGGACCACCACTTCATCGGCGCCCGCCCGCACCGCCGAAGCGGCGTCTCGATCGTCGACGCAGATGATCCAACGGCGAATCGGTCCGCTTGCGAGCTGGCTGGCGACCTCCGAAAGATCGAACGGACCGAGATCACCCATGGCTTCCGTCACCCGAGCATCCGGCCGCAGGACTTCCAGCAGGCAACGACCGCCCTCGAGTCTGACCAGACCGGTCGGCCCCTCGGCGGCCGCCACACCGTCGGCGTATTGGGTGACCCAGAGCCCGGCCATCACTGGGAGGTGGCCACACAAGGCGATGGTCACTCGAGACCTCCGCAGAAGACTGTTGGACATCGGCGGCTCCGACGTGGACCCACTCACCTGGGGAGGGGTCTCATCCCCGTCCCCGGGGCTTCCCAGGTACAGGGCGGTCAGTTCATCAAAGGGGTCTCGGGCGGTCTCCATGGTGCACTCTCCGGAGTCCGGGGCAAACTAGAAACAAAGGAC
>CAJWFU010000386.1:0-3229 GCA_913031315.1 uncultured Phycisphaerae bacterium
CCGACGTGGAGGAAATCGCCGCCGGTGCGGCGGACTGTGATCACG
Source organism: uncultured Phycisphaerae bacterium (assembly GCA_913031315.1). Lineage (GTDB taxonomy): Bacteria > Planctomycetota > Phycisphaerae > Phycisphaerales > SM1A02. The sequence goes on from CAJWFU010000386.1 coordinate 46, forward strand.
ACGGTATTCCTGATGAATGCGCCGATCTTCCCGATTGCGACGGGGACGGCATTCCGGACCCCTGCGCCATCGCACAAGGCCTGGTGGAAGACTGCGACACCAATCTCATTCCTGACCTCTGCGAGATGGAGATCGGAGATGCGGACGGTGATGGACGTCTCGATGTCTGTGAACTCGACGGCTTCCTTCATCGCTGGCGGGTGATCGATCAATGGTCGGGAGGATTCGTCGCCGAGCTCGACGTCATCAACGACAGCGGCCAGTGCCTGAAGGGCTGGGAGGTCCTCTTCTCACCGGTCGGCTTCGAAGTGACCGGGTCGTGGAACGGGCGGCTCGCCCCGTCCGATTCCGACCAGGTCCGCCTCGTGAACGAGACCTGGAACGCGGACCTCTGCTCCGGGAAGGCCCTCACCATCGGTCTTCAGTGCGAAGGTGATCCCTCGGAACCGCCGGAGTTCCTTCTCAACGGCTCGGCCACCAGCCCAGCCCCCTGACGAATCGCTTTCGCCTGGAACGTCTTTCGGGAAGCAGGCCCGAAGGTCCCTCGGCCCCCGCCGAGCGGCCCTTCGGGCTTTGCGTTTGCCCGAAATGGTCCGCTCCGGATACCGTCTGTCACATGCGTCGATTTTCAAACAACATTCTTCTCGCCGTACTCGCCAGCCCCCTGGCCGCGACCACGGCCGCCCTCGCCCAGAATGCTCCCCGCGATCCCGACATCGGGACCAGGACCCAGGTCTGGCCGGGATACATCATCGCCGGCGTGTTCGCCGCGATTCTCGTCTCACTCACGCTCTTCCCGTCGAAGCGGCAGACCGAGGACATCTGACCCGCCGGGGTCGATCACGTCCTTCTCACCGCCTCATCCGGAGACTCTCATGTCCCATCGAAGTCTTAAAGGCCTGCTCGTGCTGAATGGCCTGCTCGTCGCCGTTCTGGCCGCGATCACCTTCGCCCCGTCAGCCGACGCCCAAAGCCAGCGGTTCCGTGGCAAGTACACCATGGTGTCCGGTCGCTCCCAGGGGACGACGCCGTACCTTCTCTACATCCTGAATCAGAATTCCCGTGAGCTCGTGGCCGTTCGATACAACGTCCAGCAGAGCATGCTCGAGGGCATGGCCTACGCCGATCTGACCAAGGACTCTGTGACGGTCCGTCAGAACTCCAAGTGACTCACGGAGAGAATCAAGACATGACTCGCACCCGACGAAACAACCCTGCCGCTCCCGTCCTCTGGGCGTCCGCCTTCGTGATCACCGCGCTCGCCGTGATGCAGGCAGGCCGACTGGCTCCGAACCCGGCGTATGGAAACATGGCCGTTTCGACCGACGAAGGCTTCTCCATGGTGACCAGCTCCAGCGGCCAGGGTCCCAAGGAGCGGCCGTACGACCTGCTCTACGTGATCGATTCCAACGAGGAATCGCTGTTCATCTACTGGATCGAGAACGCCAACACCCCCGCGACCGCCCGACTCGAGCTCAAGGGTGGTTCCTACCTCCCCCGACTCTTCCAGGCCGCTCGCTGAATCCGCGTTCCCAGAGCAACCGCCACCAAATGCCGGAGGCGCCGTCCAAACACGGCGCCTCCGTCTGCGCCCGGAGATCTTCAATGACCCGCATCCGAACCGTGGATCCGGTGATGGCCGCCCGACGTGCCGCGGAGTTCACCAGTCGATCGATCAAGAAGGAATCGAAGGTCGCCGCCCTGCGGCTCGCGATCTCGATGACTGATCTCACCACCCTCGAGGGCGCCGACACGCCGGAGCGGGTCCGGACCCTCTGTGACCGCGCCCGCCGCCCCGTTCCCGGCACCTTCGATCCACCGATCCCGACCGTCGCCGCGGTCTGCGTCTATCCATCGATGATCCAGGCCGCCCGCGAGCGGCTGGCGGGGTCCTCGATCCGAATCGCGAGCGTGGCGACCGCGTTTCCCAGCGGCCAGTCACCACTGGAGCTCCGTCTGGCGGAAGTGGCGGCGGCGGTGGCAGGCGGTGCGGATGAAATCGACATGGTCATCAATCGGGGAGCCTTCCTGGCCGGCCGGTACGACGAGGTCCAGGACGAGATCGCCGCCGTGAAGCGAACCTGCGGAGCCGCCCACCTGAAGGTCATCCTGGAAACCGGGGAACTGGGGACCCTGGATCGGGTTCGACTGGCTTCCGACCTGGCCCTGGAGGCCGCCCTCTCGGAGCCGGTGGATGGCGAGAAATGCGAACCGGGAGAGGTCTTCATCAAGACCTCCACCGGCAAAATCTCACCCGCGGCGACAATGCCCGTGGTCCTGGTGATGCTGGAAGCCATTCGAGATCGTTGGCTGGCAACTGGTGAATCAGCCGGTATGAAGCCCGCAGGAGGGATTCGTACCGCCAAGAGTGCCATCCATCATCTGGTGATGCTCCGCGAAACCCTCGGGGATTCCTGGTTGGATCCGGGCCTGTACCGGTTCGGCGCCTCGAGCCTCCTCGACGATCTCGGACGCCAGATTCTTCGTTACTCCAACGGGCGCTATGCCGGAGCCGGCGACGTACCTTCGTCCTGAGCTCATCCACAAGTTTTTTTCTAGCAACTTGTTGTCGGGCCAAGACGTGGAAATCATCGGCAGAATTCGTATAGTGCAGGGCCGGAAGGTTCGGCCGATCTCTCCTGACACAGGCATTTCGAGGTCATCGAATCACTTTTTCATGTCTCGGTCCTCTTCCGAAGGATCGATGTCGACCCCTGCGTGACCCCAGTTGTAACACCGTCCCGTGAAGCTTCCTGAACTCATCCATGGCTACCGAGTGCTCAAGCACATCGGCTCTGGCGCCGCAAGCGAGATTTTCTGCGTCTTCGATCCGAAGACCAGCGAGGTCTTTGCGCTCAAGCAGGTGATCCTGGACGAGAAGAAGGACAAGGACGATCGCTTTCTGGTCCAGGCGGAAAACGAAGTCAGGGTCTCCAAGAAGCTGTCGCACCCGGCGGTCCGGCGCATCCACAGCGTCGAGAAGGTCCGACCTCGCGGTTGGGCTCGAAACGAAGTCATCGTCCTCATGGAACTGGTCGACGGCCAGTCGCTCGACCAGCTGGTCGGCATCCCCATCGACGAGAAGATCAAGATCTTCCGGGAGGTCGCGGATGCGATGGCCCACATGAACGACAAGGGCTACGTCCACGCGGACATGAAGCCGACCAACGTGCTCATCACGGCG
>CAJWFU010000387.1:0-3216 GCA_913031315.1 uncultured Phycisphaerae bacterium
CCGAAGTCGGCGTGACCCGGGGTGTCGATGACGTTCACCCGCATCACTTCGCCGTCGTCGTATCGCCAATCGACGGCGCAGTTCTTCGAAAGAATGGTGATGCCACGCTCACGCTCCAGCGGATTGGAATCGAGGATGCAGTCCTCACGTTCCGCGTTTTCGCGAAAGACCCCCGACTGCGAGAGGATCGCGTCTACGAGGGTGGTCTTTCCGTGGTCGACGTGCGCGATGATCGCGACGTTCCTGATGGCGTCGGGAGCGGGCATCAAAAATCCGTGGTACCAGGTGGTGTTCGATCAGATCCCGTGCAGGGCACGGAACTTGGTCTCGAGATAATGCATCAATGGATCGGCTGAAAGCGGCTTGCCGGTGACTCGCTCGCAAAGCTCGGCGGCGGAATATCGACGGCCATGCCGGTGAATGTTCTCGCGGAGCCAGTCGAGCAGCGGAGAGAACCGCCCTTCGGCGAACCCTTCCTCCAACCCGGGAATCGCTTCCCGAGCCGCGTCGAAGAGCTGGGCGCAATACAGGTTGCCCAGGGTGTAGGTCGGGAAGTATCCGAGTGCCCCCATCGACCAGTGGATGTCCTGAAGACACCCTCGGCGGTCATCGGGAACCTCCAGTCCGAGGTAATCGCGGTAACGCTCGTTCCAGGCGGCGGGCACGTCGGCCGGTGCCAGATCGCCGGTCATCAGGGCACGCTCGAGTTCGAAGCGGATCATGACGTGCATGTTGTAGGTCGCCTCGTCCGCCTCCACCCGTATGTACCCGGGGGCCACTCGATTCGAGGACTCATACGCGGCACGAGCATCGATGCCCTCGACCGCCGCCCCGAAGTGACCGGAAAGTCGCGGAGCGCACCAACGCCAGAACGACTCGCTTCGACCGACCTGGTTCTCCCACATCCGACTCTGGCTCTCATGGATGCCGAGCGAAACGCTGCTTCCGCACGGCGTGCCGATGTGTTCGAACGGGATGCCTTGTTCGTACATCCCGTGTCCAGCCTCGTGCATGGTGCTGCTCAGGCCGTCGCTCAGCATGGCCCCGTGGAACCGGGTGGTCATCCGCACGTCGTCGCAGTGCGATCCTCCGCAGAACGGATGGGTCGAACGATCGAGGCGACCACGCCCGAAATCGAACCCGATCTCCGCCGCGATCTCCCGGGAGAAACTCATCTGGGCGTCGATGGGGAGTTCGATCGAATCAAGCCGACCGGACGGTCGTTGGGATGCTCCCATGATCTCGTCGAGCAGAACCTTCAGTCGATCACGCAGGGGTCCGAACACCGTCGCCACGCCGGCCGCGGTGCAGCCGGCCTCGTAGTCTTCGGCCAGGGCATCCCAGGGCTCGCCACCCTCCGCCCAACCGTAACACTCCGCCTTGCGACGAGAAAGATCGATCGTCTTCTGCAGCCAGGGCAGGAACCGCTTGAAATCGTTGTTCTTGCGGGCGTCCGCCCATTCGTGCTGCGCGGTGCTGGCGGTCGCGGCCAGTTCTTCGACCAGTGAGGCGGGAAGTCGGACCGCGCGGTCATGATCGTGACGCCAGGCCCGAAGATTCGCGGCCTCGACCGTGTCGGCCGACACGTCCATTTCTCCCTCACAGGCAGTGATCAGTTGACCCGTCTCGATCGACGCCATTCGTTCGTGTGAAAGCCTGGCGACCAGCGACAACTGATGGGCGCGATAGACCGCCCCCCCCTCGGGCATCGTCGTTTCCTGATCCCACCCCAGAAGGCCGTTGATGGACCCTAGAAGACCAGCCTCCCGGCTGATCGCGGCGAGTTGGTCGTAGGTGGTACTGGTAGCGGTCTTGGTAGTCATCGTTTTCGGGACCCGGGTCGCGACGTTGGTCGGGAATATGAAGAGTCGGATATCGTAGTCCAACGAACGCCCAAAGTCCCGCCCAACCCGAAGAGCCCCCCCTCCAGGGCGGATGATTGCCGTAAAAAAACCCCTCCGGCGACTGCCGAAGGGGCTTCTTGAACTTTTTGAGGGACCGAACTCGGTCACTCAGCCATTGACGAGGGGCTTGGCGTTCTTGACTTCGTCAGGGGCATTGGCCTCGAGAAACTCGATCACCGAGTTCCGGTTGGGATCGGTCCGGGCCCGGGCATGGTCGAGAACCGACCAGCCGCGAGCATCTCTGATGCTCAGATCGGCACCAGCTTCGACCAGCAACTCGATCTTCTCGACCGGAGCCGCGGACGAGGCGATGATCACGGCGGACTGCCCCAGCAAGTTGGTCTTGGCGAGGTTGGCCTTGGCGTCGACCAGAACCCTGAGACTTTCGATGTTGCCGATTCGGGCCGCCCGCATCAGCGCGGTCTCCTTCTGGTTCTTCTCGACGATTTCGAGATCCGCACCATTCTCGATCAGCAGCTGAACGGATCCGGGCTGGCCGATTCCCGCGGCCCAGATCAACGGGGTCATGCCGTTGTCGTCGATGATGTTGACATCGGCATTCTGTTCAATCAGGAATCCAACCGTTTCGGGCTTCTTGGACAGTGCACAGGCCCAGAGAAGAGGCGTGCCGCCGATCTGGTCGATGGTGTCGATCTCGCCACCCTTGGCGATCAACGCCTTCAACACTTCCAACTCGCCACTTTCCGCGGCCATGGCGACCGGCGTCTTGCCGATCTTGTTGCCGGCGTTGAGGTCGGCCCCATTTTCCAGCAGGAGTTCCACGATCTCGAGGTTGCCGCCCTTGGCAGACCAATGAAGGGCGGTCATTCCGCCGAGGCTGGAGGCGTCCAGCTTCTCGCCCGCCTCGATCGCCTTGACGACCCCGGCGGCATCGCCGGCCTGCGCCGCGACGATCAACTTGCTGCTCGGCATGGTCGCGACGGTTCGCGGGGGCGGCAGGGGCTTGTCGCGGGTGATGGCGCGACGAACCGTGACGCTCAATTCAGGAGCGTTGGGATGGTCGGTCGTCAGCTTGATCAGTGGACGGCGGCCGCTTTCCTCCCACAAGGTCCAATCGACGGCCATCTCGTGCCGAAGCTTCTTCTCACCACCGGTACCGGAAAGAATTTCCGGCTCGGCCGCGACGATCGAGAACGGCGTTTCGTCTGCGGATTCGAGCACCACCATCTGCTGATCGCTGGCTTCCTGCTTGGCGGCGTCCAGGAAGTCAGGCATGATCTTGACGAAGACACCCACTTCGCCCTCGACGGTGATGACCTGGGGGGGCCCGGCCATCATCTGGAGGGTGACC
>CAJWFU010000388.1:0-3215 GCA_913031315.1 uncultured Phycisphaerae bacterium
TGGTCGGCGACACCCGAGGAGGGGTCGCTGATTCCGGGGCATTGCCACGCCCGCGCCAGGAACCTTCGGAATCCTCCGGTCCACGGTCGCGGGCCGCCTGGCCGTCCGACGTTCCGCGGCTTTCGCCGGCGGCCACGATCCCGAGGCCGGGTTCCACTCGCGGCCGATTTTCCGCGGCCACATCTTCCACATCTTCCACATCCGCCTGTGCGAACGCACCGGCGCGGATCATGATGGGCTCGGTCGCCCGAGCCACGGTCAACCGTTCGATCCTGGTTCCATCCTGCTCGAGCACGATCCTGAGATCCTCGCCCACGAAGATCGCGTCATCGGTTTCGATGCGAACCCGCCGCCGACTCCGGATCTCTCCGAGCCCGGCGTCGTATTCGGCTTCCGTCGCCTCGATCACCATCGAAGGACGGCTTCCATCGGCCCCAGGTGTCACCCCCGGCTCGTAGAGCCTGATCCGCACGTCGCCTTCGAGCCTTCCGGCTTCAATCGCCTGCTCCGGCACTCGCATCGTTCCATCAACGGCTTCCATCTCGATGACCCGGCCACTGGTCGGGTGCAATCGAGCCCAGGGTCTCTTCATCGAGATCCAGGCATCGGGCAGCGGATCGATCCGGGCCGCACCGTATTCCTGGGCCAACCTTCCAGACTCGTCCGCCACCTGGACCGAGGCGCCCTGTTCCAGGCTTGCGAGCACGTCGCGGTCGAGTTCACTCGCCGGCGCCGCCAATTCCTCGTCGGTCGGAACCGAAGGAATCACGATGCGTTCGAAGTCGACGATTCGGCGAGTGGCCTTCGACGTCTGATCGTCGCCCAGACGCCAGATCGCCGCCACCAGCAAGACCGCCACCGCGACTCCACCCAGCACCAGCAGGAGCGGGCGTCGGTCGATCGCACCTCGGCGAACTCCGCGAATCGTATTTCGTTTCAGGTCCGTTGACACCTGGTCCGCCATGACCGTCTCCAGACTTCCTGTCCTTGGATCTTGACGTCGAACTTCGTTCAAACGCCGTCCCGATGATGCGATACTTCCTGATCCCACGCCCCGCGCGCCTTCAGAAGATGCTCCACGACCTCGCGAACCGCACCATGACCGCCGGGGCGCTCCGTCACGAGCCGGGCTGCATCACGCACTTCGGGAATGGCATCCTGCACCGCGACAGGGTATCCGCATCGTTCGAGGATGGGCAGGTCGGGCAGGTCATCACCAACCATGGCGGCTTCCGGCGCTTCGATGCCCAGTTCGGACAGGATCGATTCGAAGACCGGTCCCTTCCGTGCCACACCCGCACGAACGATGTCGATTCCCAATTCATCCGCTCGCCGCTGGACGGCCTTGCCGCTGCGACCGGTGATGATGGCGACGATGCCACCGGCCCGTTGCCAGGCTCGCAGCCCCGTTCCGTCGCGGACGAAGAAACGCTTTGTCTCGACGCCCTCGTCATCCAGAAATATCGAGCCGTCCGTGAGGACGCCGTCGACATCAAGGCAGAGAAGGCGAACCCGGGCCGCCGCTTGAACATGATCTGGCTCGGTCATGAGGGAAGGGTACCTCCCCCTCCCGAACGAGCGTGGCCCCCGGCCGGCTTTCCCCGGATGAGCACTCAGGGATTCGAACGTCCTCCAGGAGCCGTGGTCAGGCCGGGACCTGCAGCGACGCCGATCGTTCGCCACGCGTGCCGGACTCGATCAGCTCGGACGACAATCTTCTCAGCAGGACGGCCACCCGGGCAAGATCTCCGGGACGAGCATGGGGCCGAGGGTCGAGGCACGACTCCACCAGCCTGACCAGCGATGCCGGGGCGGAGGCGACGAGTCTTCCAAGCGATGGTCGACGAGCATCTTCGGCGGATCTTCCCGCCGCGGCATAGCGCCCCGTCAACTGTCTGTAGATCGTGGCCCCGAGGAGAAACGCATCGGTCCGGGCATCGATCGGTCCTCGCTCGAGTTGTTCCGGGGCCAGAAAGCCCGGTGTGCCTTGTATGCGGGTCTTGCGTTCGCCCAGACGACACGCCTGGCCGAGGTCGATGATCGTGCCCCGGCCTCGTCCCGTTCGGAGAATGTTGCCCGGCTTGAGGTCGGCATGGGCCCAACCCAGTTCATGAATGTGGGCGAGGCCGGCGGCCGTATCGGCAAAGACGCCAAGCAGGTCGGACAGTGGAACTCTTCCGAGGCTGTCGAGGGGCTCACCGTCGACGAAGTCCAGAATGACCGCCACCTCGGTGGTCCTCAGAAGTTCGCGGTAGCGGATGACCCGCCGACTGCGACGAACAGTCGATGATGTGACCTGCGAACACACGGCGTGCTCCCGTTCCGCCTGGGCGAGGAATCGTCGTTCGTCGGAGCTGCCCGCCGTGACATGCTTGAGCGCGAGCAACTCTCGGGTCTTGGGATCGCTGACCACGAAGAGGCGGCTGGCCGCACCCTCGCCGAGGGGCTCGATGACCCGGTAGCCGTGAATCGTGTTGGGATGCCGGTCAAATCGTTCGCTCATGACGCCTCCTCGCGTCTGTACCTCGGCCCGTCCGGAACGCTCGTTGGAGGCCGGACGAAGATGCGGGACCCCCCGCTGACATTTTTCTGGGCGGCTCTGTGGGCGAACCGAACCCGTGAAGGAAGGAGGCCGTTGGAAGCGACGGAGGCGGAATTTTCGCCAGTCGCGAATCATCCACGAGATCGTGCCGCTGTGTACTGCTTTGACTGCAAACTCGCCGGGATTGGGGAAGAAGCCTTACCGGGATCCTCAACCCCCATCCAACGCCTTGACTGATGAACCAGAGCGATCCGGATTCGGATTCCGGCTACTTGTTCGGAGAAGACCGGGCATGGTTTCAGGCTTCCTTCAGACTCCGACCAATCGGGGGTTCGATCAAGCCGAGAAGCGTTTTCGGACTCCGGATCAACTTGAGATTCAGAACGCCCCCTTCGATGAACATCGAATTCAGCCACCAGGAGTCAAGGCATTCGACCTTGATTCCAACGGTTCTCTGAAGCTTGCCGCGGCCCTTACCCCTCGAACCAGGCGGAAATGCTCCACATCACGTCGTAGGCGACATGGGCGCCAGCGGCGAGCCCGAAGCCCCGGACGAGATAGATCGATGAAAACCACATGCCACCCAACAGGAAGAACAACGCGGCCCCGGCGGTATCGGGGTCGTGGGCGAGCATGAAAAGCAGGCTCGAGATGACGGCGGCCACCATGGCGG
>CAJWFU010000389.1:0-3198 GCA_913031315.1 uncultured Phycisphaerae bacterium
TGGTGCCGTCGATCGGGTCGAGGCACCAGAAGGTCGATCGACCTTCTGCCACCGGATCGAGGCCGGCGGCATCTAGAAGCTCTCGTAACGCGGCTTCATTCGTCGGTGCGGCGTCGGCCAGGCCGGCGGCCGTGAGGGCATCTCCAGAGAGGCGAAGCAGTTGATCGATCATGATCGTCCCGCCGGCGTCGAGGGAATCAGCGCCCTCTTCACCGACGATGCGATCCGCATACGGAACACCCGCGGCCCGAAGGGCGGCGGTGATCGCGACCTGCACGGCCAGATCGGCGACGGTGACCGGGCTGCGGTCGTCCTTCAGGAGATCCGCGAGATCCGCTCGTTCGGCGGCGGCCCGGTGGGCGACACGGCTGGCGGCGGAAACGGCACGAATGACGGGATCAAGGTCGGGGAGTGACATGGAAAGCCTGGCTCAAGGGGATTCGAAGCGGATCAGAGCCGCGGTGTTGTCTCGAGTGTCTTCATCGGCGAGATTCTCTCACCAGCGCGAAGATATCGAGGTTCAGGGCTTATTCGAAGGTCCGGCTCCGGATGGATCCGTTCTCGTTCTCAGTCCTGTCTGGGCGTCGATACCGGAGAGACGACCGGCTTGGGGCTGTCGCTGGGATCGCCGGGACCCAGGATGACTGCGATCCACTGGAGGTCTTCGGTCGCTTCCAGAAGGATCTTCATGATCATGGTCAGGGGGACGGACAGGAACATGCCGACCGGGCCGAGGATGAAGCCCCAGAACACGAGGGAGAGAAAGACCACCAGGGGTGAGAGTCCCATGCGGCGTCCCATGATCCGGGGTTCGGTGAGGCTGCCGATGCCGATGTTGATCGAGAGATAGAGCACGGTCACGCCGATCGCGGTGCCTGCGCCTTCCAGAACCAGGGCCACGAGGATCGCCGGAATGGCCGCGATGATCGAGCCGAGGGAGGGGACGTAGTTCAGGACGAATGCGATGAGCCCGAAGACCACGGCGTAGGGAAGTCCGAACAGCCAGCAACCGACGCCGGCGATCAGTCCGGTCGCGGCACTGGTGAAGGTCTTCACGACCAGGTATGCCTGAAGATCACGGAGCACGTGTCGCCAGCGGTCGATGGCTTCATCGCCACCCCCCTTGCTGGCGATCATCCTGATCTTGGTCGGGATCGCGGTGACCTCCATGAGGATGAAGACCACGGTCAGCAATACGAAGACGGTGTCCTGAAGAAGACCGACCAGCGTGTTGAGCGTGCGCTGCAGATATGGGAAGAGGAGGTCGAGGTCGAAGATGTCCTCGACCCTCGCGGCGTCCACCACGGGGGCGGCGGTCTGGCCGGCGGAAGCGGCACCGGCCAGTGCCGGCGTCGAATCGCCGCCGAATTTCAGGCCTCGTTCCTGAAGCCAGGCGAATCCGGCGTCGATCTTCGCCTGCAGGAGTTCCTGATACTGAGGGATCTCCGACGCGAACTGCGTGGCCGTGGTGGCGATGATCGCTGCGGCCGCGAGGCCGAAGAGCATCACCACGAAGAAGACGGTGAGGGTCGCCAGCCATCGGCGAATGCCAAGTCTCACGAGCGCGGCCGTGGGCGGAAGGCTGACCACCGCGACGAAGATCGCGGCGAGAATCGGCACCACGATCGTGGCGGCTGCCTTCATGCCGGCGACCACGACGACGAAAGATGCGAGCAGGATGACGCTGCGTCCACCAGTCGACTTTTCGGCGGCCAGATCAGGCATGTCGAAAGTGTACCGGCCCGGAACGTGGACTTCGGAACCGGATTGAGGTCACAATGACGGCATGACCCACGATTCGGCATCCGATCGACTGACCTTCCCCGACGGTATCCCGCAGGGATTCACCACCCTGATCACCGATGATCCGGCCCGTTCCGGGAGGTTCTACAAAGCGCTTGGCTTCCTTCCCCACGCTCGGAGCGGGCAGGGCATGAATTGGTACGAACGCCGGGATCGGGGGGTCGTGGTGGTCGCCGAACGGTCGGTTCTGGAGTCATTTCTGGGTTTCGATACCGGACGAGCAGGGGCGGTGATGCTGTCGCTGGATCTGGATTCGAGGATCGAGGTGGACGGTGTCTTCGCCGCTGGATCCGCGGCGGGGGGACTGGCCAAGCGAATGCCTGATCAAACGCCATGGGGCGCCTATGCTGGATGGCTGGCCGACCCGGACGGACACGTCTGGGAGATCGGCCATTCTGTCAGGTCGCCGTTCGATCAGGACGGTCGCCTGCGGGTCCCTTCGGATGCCGGGACCTGAATCGATCAACCGCCTTTTCCGACCTTCGAGACGAGAACCACATGCCACTGCCTTTCCTGCCGTTCGTGACCGCCTGCCTCGTGGCGGTGAGCGTTGTCTCCACTTCGGCCACCGCCGGGACCGTCGACGATTCGGTCAGCCAGAAGATTCCTCGGATGCGTCCGGCTCAGGTCTTCAAGGACGTCAAGCTCAAGCGGCCGGTTCAGATCCTCTTCCGGACGGATGAACCGGATCTTCTCTACGTTCTGGAGCAGCCCGGGCGGGTGGTGACTCTCGACCGGACCCGGACCGATGTGACGGAGCCCGGAGTCTTCCTCGACATCCGTCCCGAGGTCCGGATGAAGAACAACGAGGAGGGCCTGCTTTCGATGGCGTTCTCCCCGAACGTGGCCGAGGACGGCCGGTTCTACCTCTACTACTCCGCCAGTTCACCTCGCCGTTCCATGCTCTCGGAGTTCTCGATCGGCGAGAACGGCAAGGCCGATCCTGATTCGGAGAAGGTCCTGCTCGAGATCCCGCAGCCGTTCGGCAATCACAACGGAGGCACCGTGACCTTCGGTCCTGACGGCATGCTCTACCTCTCGGTCGGCGACGGTGGTGCTGCGAATGATCCGATGAACCACGGTCAGAACCTCGGGACGCTTCTGGGAACCGTGCTTCGGATCGATCCCTCCAAGCCCGAAGGTGATCTGCCCTATTCAATTCCCGCCGACAATCCATTCGTCGATCGGGAAGGGGCGCGAGCTGAAATCTGGGCGTATGGTCTTCGCAACATCTGGCGGATGGCTTTCGACTCCAAGACCGGTGAACTCTGGGCCGGAGACGTCGGGCAGAACAAGTACGAGGAAGTCGACATCGTTCGTTCGGGTGGAAACTACGGCTGGCGGATCCGTGAAGGTCGTCACTCCTTTCGAGCGGACGAGTCGGCACCCGAAGGA
>CAJWFU010000390.1:0-3198 GCA_913031315.1 uncultured Phycisphaerae bacterium
GACCACCCCGAGATTCGGAGCCAGATGGCCGCCACTCACCCGAACCTGTTCGCAGATCGCCTGACGGATCTCCGCCGCTAGATCCCCGAGTCGTTCGATCGGGATCTGCTTGAGGTCCCGAGGCGTCTTGATGCCGGGGAGCATGGCGAGTTCCATCCGATGGGATCCTTCCAATGAGTCAAAAACGGCGGTTCAATACCCGAGACGATCAGTCTATCGCGAAGAACCATCGCGACACCCGTTCCGACCGATGAATCGACATCGGATTCGACGCTCGATCCACTCGGTTTCAGATCGTGGGAAGACGACCGGGCTTCACCGGGTCCGAACCGCCAACTGCCCGGCCAACGCCCGAAGGGGGGCGGCCTCGATGCCCAACGCCTGGAGGGCGTTCAGGGCGACGGATTCGAGCCGGACGACCTCGGCTCGGCTGCCCTCGAGGCCGAGCAGGGCCGGATAGGTCCTCTTACCGGATATTTCGTCCTTTCCGCCGGTCTTTCCGAGGTGCTCGGTGGATTGCGTCTGGTCGAGAATGTCATCCACCACCTGGAACATGAGTCCCACCGCCTGGCCATAGGCATCGAGCGCGGTCGGATCTCCGCCCCCGACGATCGCACCCATTCGACAGGATGCTCGGATCAGAGCCGCGGTCTTCAATTCGTGGATGAGCCGCAACCGATCCAGTTCCCCGTCGAGGCCCTCGGGAAAGCCGCCCACGGTGTCGTGAACCTGCCCCTCGATCATTCGTCTTGATCCCTCGAGCACCATCCGGGTGACCGCCAGAGGCTCGACCGGACTCGACAATGCCGACTCGGCCGCGAGCCCCTGCAGAAGATCGCCGACGAGGATCGCGACGTCTTCGCCGTAGGCCTTGTGCGTCGTGGGTCGGCCACGCCGAAGATCATCGTCATCCATCGCCGGGAGATCGTCGTGAACGAGGCTGAAAGCGTGGATGCATTCCACCGCGACCGCCGCCGGGAGGGCCTTGATCCGATCGCCACCGACGGCTTCACAGGCTCGCAGGACGAGCATCGGCCGGAGGCGTTTACCACCGCCCAGCAGGGCATAGCGCGTGGCTTCATCCAGCAGGGGTGCCAGACCCATTCGATCGATCGCGGAGGCGAGTGATGATTCGATCTCCGCCCGCAGGACATCGTCATCGCGAGCAGGCATGGCGGGATCGGGTTCAGCGGCGGCGGTCATCCGCGGAGCCTACCCTCGAATCCGGTTCGATTGAAGCCCCGGGACCGGGGAAGACGTTCCGCCCGCGCCGGCTTCAGCCGCACATGGCGGCGGGACGTATGATCGCCCCCATGGCGCCTCTCCAAACCTTCTTCGACTTCATGTCCCGTGGTGGCCTCGTGATGTGGCCACTGCTCGGATTGAGCGTGCTCACGGTCTCGGTCGTCTTCGAGCGTGCGGTCTTCTGGTGGCGAATCGATGCGGGCCGAGGTCGGCTGCGGTATCAACGGTTGACCGACGCGATCCGGGCCGGGGACTCGACGCGACTCGCCACCCTGGCCGAAGCCGACGACTCGCCCTTCGCGGGTCTGGTTCGACGCCTGCCCCTCACCGGAACGCCGATCGACGAAGCCACCGCCGCCATCGCGGCGGAAGAGGAACGCCCTCGTCTCGAACGAGGCGGCCTCCTGCTCTCAACCGTGGTGACTGCGGCCCCGATGCTGGGAATCCTCGGAACGGTGATCGGAATCATTCAGGCGTTCGAACTGTTGGGAGGCGATGCCACCATCACCGATCCCACCGACGTCTCCGGCGGCATCGCCGAAGCGTTGATCTCCACCGCCTGCGGACTGGTGGTCGCCCTGACCGCCTTGTTTCCGTACATGATCTTCCGCGGGAGATCGGAACGCGCACTCGGCCGGCTGGAAGCAGTGGCGGCCGCGGTGGTCACGGCCTCTCATCGCATCGGCCGTTGAGCCCCGCCGGCTGGGCCCGTTGGATGGGCCCGCCAAAGGGGCCCGCCGGATGAGCCCGCCAGAGGAGCGGGTTTCACCTCCGAGCACGTCTTCTCCGGATCAATCCTCGGTGTGCGTGAATTCCCGGGGGTTCCCGACCCCGTCACGCGCGGCGTTGATCCAGACTCGCTGATCCAGCAACTCGCTGATGCCGACGCCCTTGGTGTTTCCATCGAGATGGACCACGGAAATCTGCGATCCGATCCGTCGGTAGGGGATCGCCTGTCGGGTGTTGACCCTGACCGTGACGTCGGCCCCCTGGGCGAACAGGACGGTCGGCACGGCCGGCGTTTCGAACATCGAAGTTCCGGCGCGGAATGCCAGCGGCCCCGGAGTCAGATCGAGATGACGAGCCACGTTCAATTCAATGGACCAGACATCGGTTTCCGCCAGCTTCGGCGGACACACCCAGGCCGCACCGGACTCGAAGTCCGTGGAGTCGCGGTACACACCGGGGTCGCGGCGGGTCGATCCGGCGAAGAGAACCATCTGCGTGGGATCTGCGGCGCGGCCCACGCTCTGGACCACGATCTTGCCCTTGGTCGGAATGGCCGTTCCATCGGTGCCTTCCTGGGACCAGGTCGAGTTGGCGAACTTCATCTTGGAAGCACCGCTGGAATCGACTTCCCACCAGCCTCCGACGTAGTAGCCGTTGTATCCAAACCACGGATTGTCGGCGACGTCGATCGCTTCCGCCGAGAATGAGTTGACGTCCCCGTTTCGAGGCACCCGGTCGACCAGTTCCTCGTCGAGGTTGTAGCCGATCATCGTCTCGTAGCTCCAGTCCACGTACGGCATGATCCGCCACGGATAGGTGCGAGCAAGCCTCGGCGCGATCCGTCCGCCGGCCTGATACTTGTAGCGAAGCCGCCACTGACTCTGGGTTTGATCATCGACGTAGCCCGGCATGAACCGGTCCGCATTGCTCGCGGTGTACGCCGTCGACGCCATGTGGAGTTGACGGAGTTGATTCAAAGCCACCGTGGCCTGCCCGCTTCGCCGAGCGGCCTGGAGTCCGGCCAGCAGGAGCCCCAGCAGCACGGTGATCGTACCGACCACCGCCAGAATCTCGACGATGGTGAAACCGGCCCGGCGACGAGCGCCATGGGGGGGTCGGACGTGGGGTGGATTTGGGTTCATCTTGGACATCGGTTGATCCGGACGCCTGAACAGGTTGGGTTCGCCGGCGGCGACGCCTCCGGACGTTCCGCAGCAGAGCGGC
>CAJWFU010000391.1:0-3185 GCA_913031315.1 uncultured Phycisphaerae bacterium
GTCACCGCGGCGCGGCTCGGTCTGAAGGTGGCGTTGGTGCAGGATCGACCGGTGCTCGGCGGGAATTCGAGTTCCGAGGTCCGGGTCTGGCCGGAGGGTCACGTGAACCAGATGCCCTGGCCGCGGGTCGGCGACGTGGTGATGGAACTCGTTCCCGAGCGTCGGGCTGATTCCAGCAACGCCCAGTCGGCGTCGGTCTTCGACGATGCACGGAAGCTCGAAATCGCCCGTGGCGAAACGGACCTCACCCTCTTTCTCGATCACAGGATGAATGAAACGACCCTCCGGGACGGTCGGATCACCTCGGTCGTCTGTCAGGACGTTCGGACCGGTCGGCGCATCCTCATCAAGGGCGATCGGTTCCTCGACAGCACCGGTGATGGTTGTCTCGGTTTTCTCGCGGGCGCTGATTTCCAGCAGACCGACACCGGGCACATGGGGTCCAGCAATCTCTGGAACATCAAATGCCTGTGCGAGGACGAGGAGCCGCTGTCGAGCGAGCTCGAAGCGGCATGCGAAGCGGCGATCTTCCCCCGATGTCCCTGGGCGGTGGATCTCGCGAAACGTCCCTTTCCCGGTCGCACCCGGGGCGCGACCTCACCCGAACCCGGCGGGAACCCGATCAGTCTCGGGAACTGGTTCTGGGAGTCCGGATTCGATCGCGACCCGATCCGCGACATGGAACGGATCCGCGATCAGAACTTCCGCGCGATGTACGGCGCGTGGGATGCGATCAAGAACGTGGAGGGGCGATACCCCGCGCATCGTCTTAACTGGGTCGCCTACATCGCGGGGAAGCGGGAGTCGCGCCGCCTGCTGGGGGACGTGGTGCTCACCGGCGAGGATCTTCGTGACGGCGTGGTCTTCGAGGACGGCTGCGTTCCCTGTACCTGGGGCATCGACACGCATCACCCCGACCAGCGGTATTCGAAGGGTCACGAGGGCGATGAATTCATCGCGGACTTCACCCGTGGGGAAGGGTACGAGTATGAAGGTCCGTATTGGATTCCGTATCGCTGTCTCTACAGTCGAAACATCCCGAATCTGTTCATGGCCGGCCGCGACATCAGCGTGACCCACGAAGCGCTGGGTGCGGTCCGGGTGATGAAGACGACCGGGGCGATGGGGGAGATCGTCGGCATGGCCGCGGCGATCTGCGAGGCCAACGAGTGTGATCCGCGCGCGGTGTACTCGGAGCATCTCGACGACTTGAAGGGCTTGATGTCGATCGGTGCAGGACGTTCCATGGCATCCGATGCGGAAGGCCGGTTCCGGTTGCCGGCTCGGACCGCCCTGATCCAGGGGCGTCAGCTTCGCTACGAGCCCGAGCGAAACGCGCTCGGTTGGTGGCGGACATCGTCCGATACCGCCATCTGGAGGATCAGCATCTCGGAATCGGCCACGTTCGAGGTGCGAGTCACCGCCGCGTGCCCCGCGTCGGAAGCCGGATCCCCATTCACCGTTCGATTCACTGACGAAACAGGCGGGGCGGTCGCGCTCCAGTCGAAGGTCGTCGCGACCGGATCGTGGGACGATCATCGGGTCCGTTCGATCGGAATCGTCTCCCTCGTCGCAGGGGACCACCTCGTGATCGTCGAGAGCGGCCGGATTACCGGCCCGCTCATGAAGCTCCGATCCCTGGAACTCGTTCCGATCGCCGACTGATCGGCGACATCGAGGCGATATCGGCGGATGCCCGGTGGCACCGCAGTGCGTCATGAACCGGAGGTCGGATGATCAGATGATCAGATGATCAGGTGATTCGTGATTCCATCGAAATCAACGCCCAAGGCGAGCAGAACCCGATTTGGAGGTCATGCTAGACGTGTTGCGGATGGTCGCTCGAAGTTTCGACACCAGATGTGTCCGCCAGCGTCACCCTGTTCGGAATCGTACCGCCGTACGGTCGAATCAAAATCGTCAGTTGCTTGCAGGAGCGTGAAGCCTCGGAATCGTCGTCGAGGCGCTGTGTCCAAATGCTTGCCTTTCCAGTCGAACGTCTCGTGTTTCTTTGCACGCCGAAGTCCGGGTCCAGCAGCGCGGAGGAGGTCTACGGGCCGTACGCCGGTGGGGTGCTTGGTGGCCATCCGAGGCTCACGCACGTCGACCTCGCCACGTATGAACGCGGACTTGCGTCTCTCCTGGGCGATGATCAAGGAATGCTCGAGACGGTCTGCCTGATCCGGGATCCGCTGGAACAGCTTCGAAGCTGGTATCGCTACATGCTTCGCCCGGACCGCAAGCAAAGGAATTGGTTTGATCGCGGTTGGTCATTCGAGGAATTCGTCGCGAACTTTCTTTGCTCCGAGCAGGGTTGCAGGGTGCGGACGCAGCATGAATTCGTCCAGGACGAGACCGGTGAGGTCGGCGTGAACAGGATCTTCGCGCTCGAACGCGTCGACCGATTCGTGGCCTTCATGAACGAGCGTCTGACGCTTCGAGTTCGATTGCCGGTGCTCAATGCCTCCAAGCGGATTCCGACGACGATCTCCTCCGGGCTCGAAGCGGAGCTGCGACAACGGCTCGCGTCCGACTTCGAGCTTCACGGCGCGGTCCTGGAGGCGGAGGAAGGCTGGCAGAATCCCGTCCGAGGATTCGAGTCCCGGCCGGCACCGGGTGAGGGTGTCCCGGCGTCGTGGTCGGCGAAGGCGTACCGTCGTCGAGCGAAAGCGGTCCGGTGGTCGCCATGGACGTAGAACGGATTGCTTCATGAACAGGCGGAACGACAATCCGCGGGCGTCGATCGGCATCGGGCTGGTGATCACCCAGAAGAACGAGGCTCGGTTGCTGCGGCCGAATCTGGAGTATCACCGGTTTCTCGGTGTGACACACTTCTACGTCTTCGATGACGGTTCGTCCGATGAGTCGATGCGGTCCATCCGGGATGTTCCGGGCCTCAGCTGTCCTGATCTCGAAGGGTTGGCCGATGTTCCGCCGGAATTGAAGGACGACATCCTGCAGGCTCGAAACGGGCCTTGGATGGCAAGGCAGAAGTTGGCGACCCGCTGGGCGACGCAGCTCGCTCGAAAGGACGGCGTCGAATGGTTGATCTCGCTTGACGCGGACGAATTGGTGATGCTCGAAAATCCGACGCGGGGCGCGATTCAGGACCTGTTTCTTGATTGCCCGTCCGACGTCGATGCGGTCTTTTTTCGTGACACCTATGAGGTCGTGCCCCGCGGGTG
>CAJWFU010000392.1:0-3124 GCA_913031315.1 uncultured Phycisphaerae bacterium
TCCATCACGGCGGGGGCGTGGGCATCGGCTTCAGCCAGCACGCCGGGCAGGTGATCGTCGCGGACGGTACCGACGCCGCGGCGAAGCGGCTTTCCCGGGTCCTCACCAACGATCCGATGATGGGCGTGTTCCGCCACGCCGACGCGGGCTACGACGAGGCACGCGACTGTGCGAACCGGCTCGACGTGGACATCCCCGCCCGCGACTGGTGATGAACGCGTGCCGGGCCCGTGGCCTGGTGTCCGGTACGACCATGAATCAAGAGAAGACCTCCGGACCCGCGATGGGACCCGGAGGTCTTTTCTCGTTCAGGAGTCGGCGGTCGCCCGCCGAAGCCGATCATGAATCGCGGCCCAGGCGATGCTTTCGGGTGGCGGCACGATGTCGATCCTCCGGCAACCACCGACATCCGCCGCGTGCAACGCGGCGTAGAGCAGGCAACCCGCGACTTCGGGATCCTCGGAGAGGTCCAATCGAAACGGATCCCTCGTGCCTTCGGCCGAAGCATCGACGCCGACGCCGAAGGTGATGACCGCGATGTCCGGCCCCCCCGCCTCGGACGACGGACACAGGCGGCAGTCGGTGGTCGGCGCGTAGTGGCTGGTCGCACTTCCGGGTCCATCGGCCTGGGACAGGATCTCCGGGGCGTCGACCTCGCACCCGAGGATGCTGGAGATCCGTTCCGCGGAAACGATTCCGGGCCTCAGAATCGAAGGCGTGCCGCCTCGAAGATCGACCACCGTCGACTCCAGGCCGATTCGACACGGCCCCCCGTCGAGCACCAGAAGATCAAGATCGATGAAGTCCGCCAGAACGTGCCGGGCTTCCGTGGGTGACAACGAGCCACTGCGATTGGCACTCGGAGCGGAGACCGGCTCGCCGAGGCGATGAATGACCTCCAAGGCCACCGCGTGAGCGGGAATCCGGATCGCAATCGAATCCCGGCCGCCCGTGGCGATCGATGGGACGTCCGGATGCCGGGGCAGAACGATGGTGATCGGTCCGGGCCAGAGCACGGTTGCCAGGCGTTCGGCCGGTTCCGTCCACTCCGTGGTGAGCGTTCGAGCCATCGCCACGGTGGATGCGTGGGCGATCAACGGGTTGTCCGCGGGACGGCCCTTGGCTTCGTAGATCCCCTCGATGGCCGTCGCATCCAGTGTTCGGGCCGCAAGGCCGTACACGGTCTCCGTGGGAATCGCCACGAGACGAGATGCTCTCAGCCGCACGATGGCATCGGCGATCGACGCCGGTTCAAGCGCGGGCCGAACGATGGCTCCCGGCAGTGGATCGGTCACGGAATCACTCCGATTCGGAGGTGGCTTCTGATCCACCATCCGCATCGACCACCACCAGGTCGATCCCACTGGCGTCCAATCCGATGCCGGTCGCCCGGTTCAGATCGGCAATGGCGACGTTGTACGCGACCAGCGCCCCGATTTCCTGCAGCTGGGCCTCTCCGAGTCGCTCCTGCCGTTGGAAGAGCAGATTCAGGAACTCCGGCGTCAGTGCCGCGAGGGTTTCCCGGAGTGCTTCGAGGGCCCGAAGATTCTCCGCCTGGGCAAGCCTGAAGTTCCGAGCCTGTCCCACCAGCGCGTACCCGGCATCGATGTCTCGCACGGAATTCTTCACGGCGAGAACCGTGTCCTGCACCGCCTGGCGATATCCGATGACCGCACTGGACCGACGAAGGCGTGCCTGCCGGACCACGCTCTCCGCCGCTCGATTTCCAATCGGCTGGCTGAACTGCAGTCCGACCACGTAGTCGACGAAGTCACCGTCGATGGCCCGTACGCTGGCGCCGTAGTCGGAGGCGAGCCCGAGCCAGGCCATTTCCGCTCTCAGATCCAGGGCGGGGAGTCGACCATTCCGAGCCACGATCTCCCGAATCGACGCGTCGTCGATTCCGAGAACCGCGGCATCGATCGCAGGCGCCCGCCCGAGGGCGGTGGCGATCGAATCCCGGAGATCGAAGGTGAAGGGTGCGTCGATCATGTAGTCCACGGGAACGAGATCGAACTCCCCGCCGACCGGGAGTTCCGGGTCGTTCACGATGGCCTTGAGGGCATCGGCGGCGAGGCCGACGTCACGTCGGGCCTTGATCCGACGGGTCTTCCGACTCTCCACCGTGGCGACCGCGTCGGCGTACTGAGCCAACGTGGTGTCGAAGCCCCGGCGATTGTCCAGGATGTCCCGGATACGTTCGCCCTCCGCGACCAGCCACTGGGCGATCACCAGATCCTGCCGGGCGACCACGAGGTTCCAGTACGCCTGTTCCACCCCGACCACCAGATCGAGAAGCCGCGACCGCAACTGCACCGCGGCCAGCCGGTCCGCGTTGCGTGCGAGTTGGATGGAGGCGGTGTTGACGTCTTCTCCGAATCCCCGAAGAAGGGGCTGGGAAAGACCGAGGTTGATGGAACTCTCGTAGGCCGGATTGAATTTCAGCGGCTGATCGTTGTTCACGTTCTGACGATCGCCGCTGAAGCCTAGTTCCAACGCACCACCACTGGTCAGCGGCTTCCGGATATCGGTGGTGAACCCCCACTGCGAAACGTTCTGCCCCTGATCGAGGATGAAGGTGTTGCCGATGAGGAGGTCGTTGCCGGGCTGGTCGAGTCGGGCGAAGTTGGTGCCCGCCCCGAGGACCGCATCGAAGGCGGCTTCGGCCCGGACGATTTCGGCCGCGCTGACCGCCTGTTCGATTCGACTGCGCTGAATCCCCAGATTGTGGACCACGGCATTTCGAATCGCGTCGCCGAGGGAGATCGAGACCGTTTCGAGGGTTTTCCCGTCCAGCCCGGACCCCAGGTCGAGGCTTGCACCGGCAGCCGACCGCTGGGGGCCCAGCGCATCCAACTCCTCGAGACGCTCGCTGAATTCGGCGGGAAGTCGATCCACCGACGAGCGGGTGGTCTCGGAGGTCGAATCGAGGGGCAGATCCCGGAGTTCCCGATCCACCGATGCCCGGACGGACCGTTGAAGATCCGAGACCGTATCCCCCTGATAGGGAGACTCGCAGGCGGGAAAAAGGATCAGACCCGCCAAAGCCATGCCTCCGACCGAAAGTCGAGGGAGGAAACGGCGGGTTTCGCAAGGCGTCGAGGACGAAGTTGAAGAAGGCGTC
>CAJWFU010000393.1:0-3124 GCA_913031315.1 uncultured Phycisphaerae bacterium
GATCATCAGCACCGAACCCTTCCGTCGCCTCGATGGTTCCGATGGCATCCGCTTCCGAGTGACCGATCACGGGCCCGGGATTCCAGTCGACCTGCAGGAGAGCATCTTCGAAAAGTTTCGTCAGGCCGACGCAAGACATACCCGGACCCACGGCGGCACCGGTCTGGGGCTCGCCATCTGCCGCGAGTTGGCGGCACTTCTGGGGGCCGAGGTGGCGCTTTCAAGCGAGGTCGGTCACGGGTCGACGTTCATCGTCGAGATCCCCCTCACCTGGCGGTCGCAGGAACTCCAACCCCTGATGAGTTGAGCGAGCGGGTCTTCAACCTCGCAGCAGTTCCGCGATCAGGCGGTCGGCCCCGGGCACGAGTCGTCGGGCATTGGCGGCATCGAGGCGAGCTGGAAGCGGTTCGAATTCCGGTCGGCTCAGGGCGAAGGAGATCACCGCTTCCGCCACTTTGACCGGCGGCAGGGTGCCGTCAGGATTCCAGACGTCGTAGTCGACCCAGGCCAGGCGTACGATCGACCGGAGCAGCAAGCCGTCGGGGTCGATCCGTTGCACCGTCCATGACGTGCCGCCAGCGTCCTCGATTTCATCGATGAGTTCGAACACGGAGGAGTTTGTACCACGTCCGTGGCATTCATCGCGACCGACTCCGGTGGACCGCATAGAATGGCGCCTTCATGGCATTCCTGTTTGAAATCATCCGGCTTGGTCTGCGAAACATCGCGTTGCACAAACTGCGATCGACGCTCACCAGCCTCGGAATCATCCTCGGCGTCGGGGCGGTCATCATCGTGGTCTCCATCGGTGAAGGCAACAAGATCGCGACCCTCCAGGAGATTCAGGCCCTCGGTGCCACCAACATCATCATCCGAAGCCAGAAACCTCCCCAGGATTCCAGCGCGAGCAACCGGACGAGTTTCGTGGTGAGCTACGGTCTCGAGCGGAAGGACCTGCGACGCCTGCAGAAATCGCTCGGTGATGCAGCCTTCATCGTGCCGCTCAAATCGGCGGGATCGGAGATTCGGCGTCGCACGGAGCGAACCGTCAGCCAGGTCTTCGGGACCATTCCCGAACTCGCGGAGGTCGCCAATCTCCGAGTTCGCGGCGGCGGGCGTTATCTGGTTTCCGAAGACATGGCGGCGGCGGCTCCCGTCGCGGTGATCGGCTCGGAAGTCGCGGATACGTTCTTTCGACTGGAAGATCCGGTCGGCAAGGACATTCGAGTGGACGATCAGGTCTTCCGGGTGATCGGGGTGCTGGAGCAGGTCGGACTTGCCGGCGGCGCTGGCGCGGCCCTCGTGGGTCGTGATCTCAACAAGGACATTCACATTCCGTTCACCACCGTCGAACAGCAGTTCGGCGACACGTTCGTTCGCCGGAGCAGTGGATCGTTCAGCGGTGAAGAGGTCCAGGTGGGGGAGATCTACATCCAGGCGTCGAGTACCGAAGACGTCATCGATCTGGCGGCCCGGGCCACCCGGATTCTGGAGCTCAACCATCCGGACCTTCGAGATGTTCAGGTGATCGTCCCGTGGGAACTGCTCGAGAATGCGCGACGGACCATGCTGGTCTGGAACATCATGCTCGTCTCGATCGCGGCGATCTCCCTGCTGGTGGGCGGAATCGGGATCATGAACATCATGCTCGCATCGGTGGTCGAACGAACCCGGGAAATCGGCATTCGTCGAGCGTTGGGTGCGACGCGAGGTCACATCATCGCCCAGTTTCTGGTCGAGACCGGATCCATCTCCACCTTCGGCGGCATTCTGGGGATCGGGGTCGGCGTGGGCGTGTCTCTCGGACTGGGACCGTTCGTCGACTGGGCCCTGTCGCTTCCTGCGTTTCAGGGACTGGTGGACGGAGACTTCGAGCTCGCTCCGGTGATCACTTCCTGGTCGATCATCGCAAGCTTCGCGGTGGCAGCGGGCGTCGGGCTGGTATTTGGCATCTACCCCGCCATCGTCGCCAGTCGGAAGGATCCGATCGAGGCTCTCCGGCACGATTGATCGATCGGGGCCCGTACTTGCTCAGTTCCTGGTGGATCCCGGCTCGCGACTCCAGATCGCGACATCTCCCCGGCCCCAGTCGAGCCATCCTTCGTAACGCTCGATCGGCTCGAACCCGGCGATCCTCAACTTCGCGATCGTGGTCTCGGAGACGAGATCGGGATACAGCATGATGGCCGCGTCGGGTCCGATGGCGAGGGTGTTCTGCTCGAGATTCGCACCCAGTTTCGGAGCATGCAGCAGTTTTGGTCCCCGGCCTTCGGTGTAGAACATGGCCACATCGTCTCCGAGACCGATCGACCAGGCGGTTCCATCCGCGCCCGTCAGGGCACGAAGCCGATCGACGCCTTCCCGGATCGGTTGTTTCGAGGGGAGGACGGCGAGCGAGATGAACCACGTGATCATCAGAATCCCGCCCGCGAGGATCGCGGGTTCGGCTCTTCGGCCGAAGTGCCCGGCGCCACGCAGTGCTGCGGCGATCAGCAGAGCGGCGGGAACCAGCATGAACACGAGAAAGCGGGCGTAGATCCAACTGCCGCCGACCAACGCGAATGCGAAGGCGACCAGACCTCCTGCGATTCCGGCGTGGGCGGCCAGTTGAAGTCGCGGCCAACGGGCGGCTTCGGTCAATCCGATCAGCAGCAGGCCGAGGCCCGGGATCGCCGCCCACCAGGTCCATGATCCTCCCAATTGGAGAAAGGCGTGAAATCCTTCGATCCCGAGGGGGGATGGTTCGTCGCCATCGAGGGCGACGAATTCCGTCCGCTGGCGAACCAGGTCTGGAAGGAGGGGAGCGATCACGATCAGGGTGGTGGCGCCGCCGAGAGCCAGGGCCAGGGCCCAGCGGATCGCGGCCGGGCGATCTTCGGGAAGTCTGATCGCGCGAACCAGAGCTTGCATCGCATGGCCGAGTGGAATGCAGGCGAAGACCAGGTGGGACCAGCATCCGAGTGCGACGAAGAGTGCGTAGGCCATGATGGCGAACGGCCTTCCGTCGGCGATTCGAAGCCATTGCAGGGTCGCGAGGATGGCGCACAGCATCATCAGGGAGTAGCCACGAGCTTCCACGCTTTCGAGAATCGCCACCGGCATGACCGCCATGACGGTGGCCGCC
>CAJWFU010000394.1:0-3120 GCA_913031315.1 uncultured Phycisphaerae bacterium
CATCCAAGCCCCACCAGGATCGTCCAACCGAGCACCGCAGTCGTAAGCCCGGGCCAGACGGTGTCCCCCGCCCCTCGAAGCGCCCCGGTGTAGACGATCCCCACGGCATCCATGGTTTGAAAAATGGCAGCCCAGACCAGCATTCCGGCACCGATGGCGATGATTCTGGCGGCGGTTTCCGGGTCCACGTCCTCCGCGACGAACACCCCCACGAGGCTGGTTCGTCCAGCCAGAAAGATGATGGCGCAGATCGACATGTAGCCCACCGCCAGGCCGACCGCGATTCTCGCCCTCGAGACGGCGAGATCCGGGCGGCCGGCTCCGATCCATTTCCCGACCAGTGATGTGGTTGCCACGGAGAAACCGACCGCCGGCATGAAACTCAGGTGCAGGTATCTCATGACCGCCCAACCCGCAGCCATGTGATCCGTACCGAATGAGCCGATGAGAATCGTCGTGAAAATGGTCCAGCAGGCCATTTCGTTGCCGAACTGCACCGCGGCGGGCCAACCAATTCGGAGCAGATCACGAATCGCCCGCAGGTCCGGTCGCCAGGCTCCCCGGCTGCCGGTGTCCTTCGCCACGCCGGGCCCGAGAAAAACCGCAAGTGGAATCAGGAGCTCGACTCCGGTACCGATCACCGTGCCGATCGCGGCTCCAACCAGCCCGAGGGCCGGAACCCCCGGCACGCCTGGAAGCCCGAGTTCCGGGATTCCCGCCTCACCGAAGATGAGAATGAAGTTCGCGACGATGTTGACCACATTGGCCACGATCGCCGCGATGGTGATCACCCGAGGCCTCTGGTAGCCGAAGAACCAGTGACTGAGAGCCTTGCCTCCGAGCAGAAAGAGACCACCGATCAGCAGAATTCCGGCGTAGGACGTCTCGAGTTCCACCAGCTCCGGCTCGTGCCCGACGACCTTGAAGATGAATGGCAGAGCCACGGCCCAGGGCAACAGCAGGAATGCCCAGCTTCCGACCGCAAGCCACAGCCCCGCCCAACCGTATCGAGCGGTCTCCGCCCCTTTGCCGGCCCCCACGTTCTGAGCAACGAAGGTGTTCACCACCGTCAGGATGCCGAAGATGATCGAGATCGGAAGAAACGACCAGATTCCACCGTTCCCCTGCCCCGCCACTTCCAACGGCCCCAGACGAGCGACCATCAGCGCATCGACGAATCCCATGACCGTGTAGCTGGTCATGGTGACCACGGTGGGCCAGGCCTGAGACCAGACCTCGCGAACGCCGGCGCGAAATCCCGGATCCGGTTCCACGGAATGTGAGTTGGTGGGATGCGTCACGTTCGCGAGCATAGGGAGGTCCTCCCGTCGGTGTCGCCGGCCACCTCGGGTTCAATCGTCGATCCGGTCCCGGTCGAGCAGGCGATGAGCGATCGCTTCATCGAGGTGATGACGGGCCACCCGATCCGATCGCTCAAGATCCGCGATCGTTCGAGCGATGCGACGGACTCGATCGAAAGCACGAACACTCAATCCAAGTTCCTCGACTGCTCGGACGAGGTGTTCGAGGTCCACCCTTTCCAGCGGAACCAGTCTCTCGAGGGCCTCACCGCCAAGACCCGCGTTCAGACCATCGCCTCGTGACGCCGCGATCATCCTGGCATTCGCCACCCGCCGCCTCGCCTCCAATGCGGCTCCAACGGCCGGCGGAGCCTCCAGGAGGGATCGAAGCGGAGGCGGTCGCATCGAGACGTGCAGATCGAAACGATCGAGCATCGGCCCTCCGATGCGATCCAGCCCCGGGCTCCCACCTCCCGACCTCCGGCGACGATCACGGTGCGGATTGAGGGTCGCCACCACCAGGACGTCAGCGGGAAATCTCATCGTCCCGGAGGCTCGAGAGACGGTGACCATTCCATCTTCCAAAGGCTCCCGCAGCGCATCGATGGCGGCGGATGGGAACTGGGCGAATTCATCGAGCAGCAGCACGCCCCGATGGGCCAGGCTGACCTCCCCGGGACGAGGAATCGAGCCGCCTCCGACCAGAGCCGCAGGGCTGCTGGTGTGATGGGGCGCGCGAAAAGGCGGCGTTCGGAATCCGCGGGCCTCGGTCGGCATTCCCGCGATCGAGCGAACCATCGCCGATTCCAGGGCGGCCTCGTCATCCAGCGGCGGAAGGATCTCGGCGAGGCCACGAGCGAGCATCGTCTTTCCACAGCCGGGAGGCCCGACCAGAAGGAGGTTGTGCCCACCGGCAGCGGCGATCTCCGCCGCACGACACGCGGCCGCCTGGCCTCGAATCCGATCGAACCGCCCGCCGACGAGATCCTGAGCCTCCGACGCCGCTGAAAGGACACCGCTTGAGCAGACCGGCGCCATCTCCGGCGGATCGCCACCGGAAAGAAATTCAACCACCTGCACCAGGTGATCGACCCCGACGACTTCCAGCCCTTGAACCAGGGATGCTTCGGACCGACTTCGATTGGAGACCAGCACGCCGAGGGCGCCTGAACGGCGGGCGAGGGCTGCCATCGCAAGCGTGCCTCGAATGGGACGAATCGAACCATCGAGCGCCAGTTCTCCGCCCATGACCCAACCTTCGATACGCCTTCCACCGTCCCGTTCAGGCGTGATCGCCCCGGCACAGGCGAGGGTCGCGATCGCGATCGGCAGGTCGTACACCGGCCCTTCCTTGCGACGATCGGCCGGAGCCAGATTCACGGTCAGGCGACTCCGTGGCCAGTCGAATCCCGCATTCCGAACGGCCGTGCGAACTCGTTCCGCCGACTCCCGCACCGCGGCGTCGGGCAATCCCACGATGCCCATCGTCGGCAACCCGTGCGGAGAAAGGTCCACTTCAATGCCACAGGGCTCGGCCGTGGCGCCGACGAGTACGAAACTGCTGGTGCGATGTATCACACCACGAGGCTAGATTCAGGATCGACCCGTCCGCGCGGAACAGCGGAATCGCCGACGAGTCAGCGTCGGACTCTTCGAAATCCGCTCGGAAGCCCGTCGGCGTATGCCCATTCGGTGACGTAGATGTACTGGACACCCCATCGGCGGGCTTCGACGTGCGTCGGATAGAGCACGTCAAGCCTGGTCCCCTTGATCACACCGCCCCGATCCAGCACTGGAACGATGGCGCCTCCGGCGTACC
>CAJWFU010000395.1:0-3104 GCA_913031315.1 uncultured Phycisphaerae bacterium
TTTCGATCGACATGCCCACCCAGTGGGGTGGAATCATCGGTGCGATTCAGGACAACGGAGAGGCGGAGACGGGCGTGGTGCTTGGATACGGCGATGAAACGCCCTACTTCGGGGTCGCAAGCGAGGGGCTCGACGATCCCGATGGTCGAATCACCTATCTCAGGTCGCCCGTTCCCTACACGATCGGAAAGTGGCACCATCTCGTCGGAACCTACGACGGAACCGCGATGCGGCTCTACCAGGATGGCGAGCTCGTGGCGGAGAGTCTGGATCAGTCCGGACCGGTGCGGTATTCCGGCGACGAGCCGCTCGCGATCGGTGGCTATCTCGATCGCAACGAGGATCACGGTCTCGACGGCCGATTGCGAGAAGTCTCCATTCTGCCCGAGGCGATTTCGGCCCGGGAGGTTCGTACGCGTTTTGATCGTCAGGCCGCGTTGGCGGCGCTCCCACCGAAAATCGATACCACGCTGGCCTGGATGGTCGAACCATTCCTGGTCTGGCCTACGACCGAGGCGATGAGCGTGGTGGCGGAGACCATCGCGCCGTCCTCGATGGAGGTACGGGTTCGAGACGAGGCTGGGACGTATCGCCGGACGTTTCGCCGCGATGAGCCCGCTCGGATCCACGAGTTCCGGATCGTCGACCTGAAGCCGAACACCAAGTACTTCTACGAAGTGGTGGCCGATGCCGGTGAGTCATCCCTCTCCGGTGGTGAAAAGACATTCCGGACCGCGGCCGACCGTGGGGATGCCTTCACCTTCGTGGCGATCGGTGACACGCAGTCCCAGCCCGCCGTCGTGAAGCGGGTGGCGGACCTCGCCTTCGAGACGCGTCCCAGCCTGCTGGTCCATGCGGGCGACCTCGTGACCACCGGAGGAGACAAGGGCCACTGGACCAACCACTTCTTCCCGAACATGCGGCCCCTGATCGAACGGGTGGCGATCATGCCGGTGCTGGGCAACCACGAGCAGGATGCGAAGCTCTACTACGACTACATGAGTCTTCCCGCGCCCGAGCGTTGGTACACGTTCCGGTATGGAGACGCCGACTTCTTCATGCTTGACGGGAATCGTTCGCTCGCGGACCAGTCCGAGCAGCTCGACTGGCTGGAGGGTGCGCTGGCCGCCAGCGATGCGGAATGGAAGTTCGCGATCCTTCACCAGCCCCCGTGGACCAGCGACTCCAACGACTACGGCGATACCTTCAAGACCGTGTCCCGGCAGGGCGATTCGAATGCCCGGAACATCACCGGACTCCTCGAGCAGCATGGGGTCGACATCTGTTTCAGCGGACACGTACACGATTACGAGCGGACCTTCCCGATGATCGATGGAGACGTCGTCCCGTGGGATGAAGGCGGCGTCATCTACGTGACCACCGCCGGCGGCGGTGGGCACCTCGAGGACTTCGATCCGGCGAACACCACGTTCGGCCATCGGAAGGCTCGTCGTCATCACCTGGTGTATTGCGGCATCCACGGCGGGATTCTGGAATTCCAGGCGATGGACGAGGACGGTCGCCTGTTCGACGTCCTCACCCTCGACAAGCGTGACGGACGCCGAAGCGTCGCTCGGGCGGCGCGGAACGGGGTCGAGATCGCACCGCGGACGCCGACCTGGCGGGATGCCCCCGGGGATTGAGTGCGGCACTCCGTCCGCCGCTTTGGTCACACTCGGCTCGATTTCTTCGGATAAGCGTAGATTCGAATGGCATCCGCCGTCCCCTGATTGCTAAATTGAGTCTTGGTTCCGCGAACACGAACGGCCTGTTTCCCGACGCTCGCCGACGTGGCCCATCACATGACTGTAAGAAAGAGCTTTATGCGCAGAATCCACGTGGCGAGTTCGCTTTGCCTCTCCATCGCGGCCTTCGCGATCCCCGCGGGGATCGCCGACGCGGGCACGTTCCAGATTTTCGCGACGTTCCCGACCGGGAGTGTGACTCTGGATGTCGACGCGGGGGATTCAATCTCGAACGTCCTACAGAAGATCAGCGACAAGGAGGGGGTCGACCCGGCGGACATGGCGTTGAATCATGACGGCCAGTGGCTCCAGGTGTGGCGGACTGTCGACGAGTCTGGCATTCAGGCCCTTGACACTCTTGAGACGTACTTCGTCACCGAATTCGTGGACCTCGAGACCGGCGGGAACCTGCCCACCACGAAGTTCAATTTCGCCGACGCAACCGGAACGGCTGGAGATGGCTGGCTGCATTTTCAATCGTCCGGCGGGTACGACCTTGCGTCGATGGACCCCTCCCTGTTCGATCTCGATTTGACGTCCTTCGATCGCGAGAGTGACGGGCTGAGACGAGGTGACATGGCCAACTTCGACCCGGACGTGAGCTACCGCTGGAAGATTCTGACGGCTGCCGGCGGCATCACGGGATTCGACGCCGAACTCTTCTCGATCGACGCCTCGGGAATCTCCAACACTCTGGCCGGTGAATTCTCAGTGACGCTTTCCAATGATGGAACCACGATGTTCCTGCAGTACAACGTCCCGGGCCCGGGTGCCTTTGCCGCAGTGGCCGGCCTCGTCGCGGTTGGTCGACGACGGCGGCGATGAAATCCCAAGGCCGGAAGGTCTTTCATTCCTTCGGCGGATGGATCTTCGGTTCGATCCTGCGGATCCGCAGTGATCGAAAGTCCACTTCGACATCCATGTTTGCGTGGAGCTGCAGGGCGAGTCGTCCACGGCGTCGACCCGAGTCGTCGCGAAGGCTCGCGGTCGGGTAGCCGTCGACGAAGACATCGACGTCCCCGCCCACCGCTCGGACCCGCATCTCCAGCCACTCTCCGCATCGGGAACGTAGTTCTTCGATCATGGAGGGGTCGGGCTTGATCACCCAGCCACGACCGCGCGTCTCGTAGAGGCCGCCGACTTCGGGAGTGGGATCGATCTCCGCCTGGAAACCACTCACGCCGATCGCGTCGCCCAGCTCCTCGACCCGGTGATAGAAGCCGGAGTCGCCCGTGGTGATGCGGAACGAGAGGATCGCTTCGAAATCGTCGTACTCCCGGTCGGTGACCAACAGCCCATGACGTGGGTCGTCCTTGGTGATGCGTCCTTCGAGCACCCCGTCGTTCCAGGTCCAGTTGC
>CAJWFU010000396.1:0-3090 GCA_913031315.1 uncultured Phycisphaerae bacterium
ATGCCCCATCCACCCGCGATCACCAGGCGAGATCCGACCACGGTGCTGTCATGCGACGACCGGGGCGAGGGGAGGGGAGGCATGACGGACCAGTTTCGAGTGTCCGTATCGAACGCCCAGACGTCGTCCAATGAACCAAGTCGCTGGTCTTCGAATTGCTGGTTCGATGCGACCATGCCGCCGATTCGAATGATCTGATCGCCGTGGGCTTCCAGTGAACAACTTTGGATTCGCTGATCGTGGGGTAGGTATTCCACGTGCGACCGGTCGTGGAGGTTGATCCGGTAGAAGTCGCGTTGCTGCTCTTCCATGTAGTAGTCATGGGGGGGGCCGGTGTAACCACCAATGACGTAGACCCAGCCGTCTGCCGTGGCGGCGCCGAAACTGGTGGTCGCTCTGGGGGTCGTCGCATCCAGAGTGGCGATCGGCATGGCTGAATCCCTCTGGACTTCCTCCGGCATCTTGAAGTGCTGGGCGGAGGCTGGGGACGCGAGCGTCATCATCCCGATGAGGGCGGCGATCGAGGGGGCGGAGGCACTGGCGGGGATCACGGATCGTTCCTTTCGATGAGAAACCTCCTCGCCAAGCGTCATGGCAGCCGGAGGTTCTCCGCGATGTGGCGGAGAGCGAGTTGAGCCAGAATTCTACCTAAATCCTGAGAATGAGTCTCAACCGCGGGCAAGTTAGGCTACCATTGAAAGCGATTGAGACTCAGTCTCAACGAAAAATAGTTTCTTCCTCGGAGCTCGCCGTGCGACTCGTCACCGTCTCGAATTCGTCTTTTTCGGCCCGTTGTCTGGTCTTCGGGTGCCTTGGGCTCGGCCTTCTGTCGTCGGCGGACATGGCCTCGGCCGATGATTTCGTCGGATCCGTACCCACCAGTGCTGATCGTTGGATGTACCCGTTCAACGCCACGCCCGGATACCGGCCCGCCGGATCGATCTTCGGCTTCGTTTCGGTCCCGGCAAGTTCGGACTTCGACAACCGCGACGCCCAGATGATCATCGCTTTCGACACCGCGGACATCGTGGCGCCGAACCAGGGGATCGATGCCTACCAGCTCGATTCCATCACGGTCGAGATGACGCTGTCCGGCCAGGCTTCGTCGCCGCTGGACACGACGTATGACGTCTGGCAGACCTATCTCCCGGATGGTGCTCGGGGTGCGATCCCCGACTCGGATCCCGGGCGACCGATTGAAATCTTTCCCGCGGGTTTCCGTTTCGATTTCACGCGACTGACCTGGGAGGAGGACACCACGTTCTCCGTGACCGGACCATTCGGTACCAACAATCGCACGGTCTTCACCGCTGGCTTCAACGGCAAGGGCGCGCTCGTCGACGTGTCGAGCCACGTGAACGAACAAGTCGACGTCTCGCCCCTCGCGATCGCGACCTTCCCCGGAGTCGCGGTCGGTGAGACTGCTCCTGAGGGAGCGGTCGCGACTTTCGATCTCGACCTGTCTGACGAACGGACCCGGGCGTGGGTCTCGGAGAGTCTCGATGAAGGTCGGATCGTCTTTGCGATCAGCTCGCTCATCTTCGCGTCTCAGGGTGATGGAATCCTGACCCAGTTCTACCTGCGGGAAAACCCACTGGTGGTGGTGGGGGTCCGGGATTCCGCCAGTCTCACGATGGCCGGAACCGTGGGTGAATCTCCCTGTGACATTCCCGGCGACATCGACGGTGATTGCCAGGTCACCGGGGCCGACCTTGGTGCCCTGCTGGCCGCCTGGGGCTCCAATGACCCTGCGGCTGACTTCAACGGTGACGGAATCGTCAGCGGCGGTGACCTCGGGGCCCTTCTGGCCAACTGGGGGCTCTGAACGAGCCCTTCCAATCGATCTTCAAGTCCGAGTGATCATCTCGGCCGAAATTTCCCTCGCGGACCAATCATCCGCGACGTCTTCCCAGAGCTTCATGCTCGCTTCCCATTGATCCCGGGTGTTCAACCCGGCAAACACAGGAGAATCTCGAAATGAGATGTGCCGTTTCCATTCTGGCCGTCGTCGCAACGACGGGTCTCGCTACCGCCGACCTGGTGAACCCGGACATCCCGTCCTGGCGAGGCGGCGTTGGTACCAGCTACGCCGAGTTTGACACGTTCACGCAGGCCTTCGCCGCCCCCAACTTCGCCGATGTCGGCGGTGGTGGCTTCTCGCTCACGAACAATGGCGCTCCCGGTACCGCCACCATTGCGAGCTCGGGAAACATCTACGGATTCGGCGGCCCGCTCTCGATCCAGATGTCTTCGCTCGGACCGATCAGCACGCCGGCCCAGGCCATCCTGAACGTGTCCTGGGGTGGCAACATGATTCAGACCGGTACCGGTGACGTGCAGGCGCTCTTCGGCGGCGTCCTCTACGACGCCACGACCGAGCTTCGCGACAGCGAGGCAAGCCCCTTCGGCGGCACGGTCGATACCTGGGCGTTCACCTTCGACTTCTCTGGTGCGACCCCGGGCGTCGGTACGCTTGAACTCTTCTTTGGCAACGACCTCGCCAATGGAAGTCTCGATGCGGTCTCCATCGATGTCCAGTCGATTCCCGCCCCCGGCGTTCTCGCCCTGGTCGGTCTCGCTGGTCTCGCCGGCCGCCGTCGACGCTGATTGTTCGGACCCCTTCGAGGGTTGAAAGACCGGAGGCTCCCACATCCGAGCGGACGTGGGAGCCTCCATTATTTTTGCCGTCGATTCGATCGTGGTCGGTTCAGGAACTTCCCTGTCGCATTCGATCCAGGCTCTCCGGAAACGGATAACTCGCAAAGACGCTGGTGGGTGCCACTTCCCAGGCGGACGCCGGAGGGTAGAGATCACCGCCGTACCCAGCCTGATGCATGGCATCCAGAACGGATTCGAGACTCGGCTCACCATCCGGAGTCTTGCTCGATACCAGTCGGTTGGAGCGGGCGCCGAGAAAGGAGATGGTCGCAACCGGCAGTCGCTCTCGTCGTCCTTCGAGCATCTTCGAGATCGTACCGAAGCCTCGATAGATGTCCTCGAGTGTGAAGTGATCCCGACCGTCGGGTCGCAGCAGGGCGAGGATCAGAAGCCGATCGAGATCGAACTTCAGGACGTACGGCTCCCGGTCCT
>CAJWFU010000397.1:0-3063 GCA_913031315.1 uncultured Phycisphaerae bacterium
CGCGGCCCAGGACGTTGTTGTAGAGCAGGGTCAAGGCCACGGTGTTCTCAGCCCCGAACAGCGGCTCGACCCGGCCCGCGATCCCATCCAGCAGGCGAAAACGCTCGGCCGTGTTGCCGAGGCGACTCTCTGCAACCGCCAGATTGTTGAGCAGCAGGACTTCGGATGCACCGAGGTCCGGGGCGGTCGCGTCCGGGGATTCCCCGAAGATATCGATCAGAATCGCCTTGGCCTCATCGTAGCGCCGAAGTCGAATCATCGCATCGGAGAGCAGAGATGCGGAATTGAGAACCTCCCGGCTCGCCGGCCCGAGGTTTCGAAGCCTGATCTCGTGAATCTCACGGATCGCATCCAGCCCCTCCTCGAGCCGTCCCGGAGATCGCAGAAGCACGGAACCGAGATTGATCCGGTCCTGCAGCGTTCTTGGATGTTCACCCCCGAGCGCTTCGGTATTCAAGGCCACCACCCGACGCAACGTTTCTTCGGCCTGCCGCCGCATCTCGATCTTCTCTTCCGGAGGCAGGGTTCGAGCGACGTTGTTCATGACCATCGCCAGGCTTCCTTCCAGCTCGGCGAACGCCAGAGGATCCGTGAGCTCCGGCGTCGGTCCGATCTCCGCCAGCGACGTCCGAGCTTCCGCCAGCGCCTCGAGCCCGACCTCCAACGCGAATTCGTACTCGCCCAACTGGGCCCAGGCCTCGGTCAGGGTGAACAGCAACTGGGAGCGAACCAGTGGATTCGTGGTCTCGGCCAACTGCCCGCGGCTCTGCTCGAGCATTCGCACCAGCAGTTCGTTGTCCAGCCCTTGGGCCACCTGCGGATCGACCGAAGTCAGAATCTCCCGCCCGACCGCGTTCATCTGCTGAAAGGCTCCGAGACGTTCTTCCGCGATCCGCCGGGCATCAACCGCCCGAACCAGGCCGAACCCGGTCCCCAGGAGGCCTGAGATCAGAAGCAGGACTCCCAGTGCCGACCCACCGACCACCAGTCGATTGCGACGAACGAATTTCTTCGCCCGGTAGCTGGCGGTCGGTGGTCCGGCATCCAGCGGTTCGTGCCGTCGATACCGCCCAAGTTCCTCCCCCAGCGCGGCCACGGATGGATAGCGATGATCCGGTTCCCGTTCGAGGCATCGAAGCACGATCCAATCAAGTTCCCGGCGAAGGGTTCGAACCAGGGAATCGGGCGAGGTGCCTCGTCTCCGAGCGATGTCGGCCGCGGCTGCGGTGTCGGTTCGTTGCAGACGACTGAAACTTCGACTGGGTCGCGTCGCTTCCTCGGACCTGATTCGTCGCTGTTCCTCGAGAACCCCTCCGTCCTCCATGGAAACCTCGAACGGACGCCGGCCGGAAATCAGTTCCGAGAGAATGACGCCCAGGGCCCAGACGTCGACGCGAGTATCCACCTCCCCGGAGGCGAGTTGCTCGGGTGCCATGTATTGCGGAGTTCCCGGCATCACGCCGGTCGTTCGAAGGCAGGTCCGACCAGGCTCCTCGCCTTCGATCGCGGTGGCGACGCCGAAGTCGATCACCTTCGGTCGCCACTGGCCATCCACCCGGGAGACCAGGATGTTCTCCGGCTTGAGATCACAATGCACGATGCCTTTGGCGTGGGCGTGCCCGACCCCCTTGCAGACGCCTTCCATGATCTCCAATGCATCCGTGACCGAGAGCCCGTCACGAACCACCTCGCCCAGTGATGCACCCTCGACGAATTCCATGGCGAACCACGGCTGACCGTCGTCGAGGGTCCCGGCATCGAAGACGGTGGCGATACCCGGATGCTCGAGCCGGGCAAGAATCATCGATTCACGACGAAATCGACCGAAATCCCGATCTCCCGCGAGACGATTACGAAGCACCTTGATGGCGACGGGGGTTGGACCGGGGGAAAGACGCGTTCCCTTCCAGACATCACCGAA
The DNA here is from genome assembly GCA_913031315.1 of uncultured Phycisphaerae bacterium. Taxonomy (GTDB): domain Bacteria; phylum Planctomycetota; class Phycisphaerae; order Phycisphaerales; family SM1A02. Next base: position 1,922 of record CAJWFU010000397.1, read on the forward strand.
TCCCCCACGGCCGAGGAAGTCACCGACCTCGTAGCCCCGGATCCGGAATCTCCCGCGGCCGCCGGAAGGGTCGCCTTCGTCGTTTCCGAGTCCGATGGTTCCACGCCCCCGATCGTCGCTCATCCGTCACTCCAAGGTTCGCCGATTCGCATCCTTCAGTTTCCGACCCCGGCCGTCTTCTGGCGATCGCGCCTCACCTGTCGGCGTCGCTCCACTTCCGCGAGCACGATCTTTCGCATGCGGATGGCGACCGGCGTGATCTCCACCGCCTCGTCCTCGGCGATGTACTCGAGCGCCATCTCCAGCGTCATTCGCCGAGCCGCCTTCAACACGACGGTGGCGTCCTTGTTCGCTTCCCGCATGTTGGAGAACGCCTTGGACTTCGCAGGGTTCACGTCGAGATCGTTGTCGCGGCTGTTCTCCCCCACGATCATCCCCTGATAGACCTCGTCCCCCGGTTCGACGAACATCATCGCCCGTTCCGAGAGGGTCAACAACGCGTAGGTGGTCGCCCGCCCGGTTTCGGTCGAAACCATCACGCCGTTGGCACGATCTCGGCGCGGCGGTCCTGCAGGACGCCACTCTTCGAAGGTGTGATGCAGGATCGCTTCTCCGCCGGAGGCGTTGAGCAACCGGGTTCGCATTCCGATCAATCCCCGAGCGGGAATCAAACCCTCGATGCGAATTCGATTTCCCACGGGATCGACCGAGACCACTTCGCCGCCACGAGCACCGACCTGCTCGATGACCGGCCCTGAAGCGTCCGGCGGGGCATCAACGCTCATTCGTTCCCATGGCTCGTGGACGGTGCCGTCGATCTCTCGCAGCACGACTTCCGGTCGGCCGACCACGACCTCGTAGCCCTCGCGCCGCATCTGTTCCAGAAGCACCCCGAGGTGCAGCAGACCTCGGCCGGAAACCCGGAAGCTTTCAGCGGTCGGCCCCTGCTCCACGCGAAGCGCCACGTTGGCTTCGAGTTCCCGGTCCAGTCGATCGCGAATCTGGCGACTGGTGACGAACTTGCCGTCACGTCCAGCGAACGGTCCGTCATTGACACGGAAGAGCATGTGGAGCGTCGGTTCGTCGATCCCGACCCTCGGAAGAGTGATCGGATCCTCGAGACAGGTGATGGTGTCACCGAT
>CAJWFU010000398.1:0-3061 GCA_913031315.1 uncultured Phycisphaerae bacterium
ACTTCGACGAGGAGAAGGGTGTGATCCTCGAAGAGATCGCGATGTACGACGATCAACCCTTCTGGGTCCTCTTCGAACAGGGGCTCGAGCGATACTTCGGAAAGCACCCGCTGGCCCATCGGGTCCTCGGCACCCGGCAGACCGTGGGTGATCTCCAACGCGATCAGATGAAGACGTACTTCGATCGACGGTACTCCGCCGACAACGCCGTGCTCGTCGCATCCGGCCGAGTCGATTTCGATGAACTCGTCGGCCGGGCGGAGACGCTCTGCGGACACTGGCCGAAGGGTGAACCCGGAAGAGTCCACGTCGATCCGGACTTCGAACCAGGCGAACTCGAGGTCGATCTTCCCGATACCCAGCAGCGATACATCATGCTGCTCGCGCCGGCGGTCGGGATCGCGGATCCCCGGAAGTATGCGATGGCTCAGGCGTTCCAGGCGCTCGGTGACAGCGACGGATCGACGTTCTTCTGGGAGCTCGTCGAAACCGGACTCGCCGAGGAGGCGACGATGCACCTCCAGACCCACGATGGCTGCGGCGAAGCGATCGCGACGATCGTCTGCGCGTCGGAGAATGCCGAACAGGTCGAGGCGATCGCCCGTCGCGAGATATCCCGTCTCTCCTCGACCGTGGACGAGGATGCCCTGGTTCGAAGCCGTGCGAAGATCGCGACGTCCGCGATGCTGGCCAGTGAACGACCGATGGGCCGCATGACCCGACTCGGATCCCGGTGGAGCTACGGCCTGGAGTACGCGACGCTCGACGAAGAGCTCGCGAAGATCGGGGCGGTCGGCCTCGACGACATCCGGGACGCCCTCGATTCCCTCCCGCTGGATCAACTGCTCGCGGTTCGCGGCGGCGGATGATCGCGTCGGTCAGGCCGCGATCGCGGCCGCTTCGCCCTCGCCCCACACGAAGATCGAGTCGCCACCGTTCCGCCGGGCCTCGCTCGTGGCCATCATCGCGGCCCGGAGCAGTTCGTCGGGCGTGTCCGTCGCGGCCAGTCTTCGGGCGATTCCCTGTGAGGCGCCGAGTTTCGTCAGTCCCAACCGCTCGTCGGCGAGCGGTGCGAGTCTGATCGTCGCGCGGATGCGCTCGGAGAGCATCTGGACCCGGCTCGCGGATTCGCCCCGCATCACGACCGCCAGTTCGGCGCCCACGAAACGGAACACCGTCGCCGACTCGCCGACCGCTTCGCGGCAGGTTCGGATCACCGCCTCCGCGACCTTCACCAGGGCGGCGTCTCCCGTGCCGGGACCGCCGGCGCGGTTCATTTCCCGCATGCCGTCGATTCCGACGAGCAGGATCGAAGCCTCGCCCTCCGACTCGAACACGTCGAGAAGATCCTTTTGAAACGCATTTCGATCGGGAAGTCCCGTCAAGCCGTCGATGTTCTCATCGATCTCGGTGGTCGGCGTGGCGATCCGGTTCGCCCGGCGAAGTCGGTCGGCCTCCTCGAGGATCGAGTCGACGTCGGGGCATCCACTGGCTTCGATGTCGAACATGCGACCGAGTTCCCGAGCGTGTTCGGTGATCGAGGAGAGGGCGGCGAAGGCCGTTCCTCGTCGAAGGTCGAACCACGTCGAGGCGAGTTCCTCGTACTGCTGGAGCGCCTTCTGGGATCGATCGACATCGGGCCCGAGGCTCTCCGCGACCAGGTTCCCCAACAGGACGATTCGTCGCATGTCCTCATCCTGCGCGGCCACCTCGGTGCCGAAGTGGTGCATCAGGACGACATCGACGATGTGCGAAGGGAACTTCCATCCCTCGAGCATCGCGGCCCCGATCTGGGCATGGTCGACCTCGAAGTGTCGCTGCTCGAAGACGGCGAGTCGGTCGTGCGATCCCGCGGCGAGGTCGTACACCTGGAGATATCGATCGTCATAGTGCTTCCAGAGGGCGATCATGCCCACGTCCTGGATCAGCGCCGCAAGAAAGGTCTCGTCGGGGTCGCCGATCCGAACGATCGAAGCAAGCGATCGTGCGGCACTGGCCGCGAAGATGCTCCGCCTCCAGTATTCCTCGAAGTCGAAGATGACCTCTTCGTCACCCTTGAAGGTGCGGGCGAGGCTGAATCCCAGGACCAGTCCCTTCACCGTCTCGAGGCCGAGGTAGGCCAGCGCCTGACGGATGGAGCCGACCCGGCGGGTGAGGCCGTAGAAACTGGAATTCACGGTCTTCAACACCCGGGTCGCGATCGCCGGATCGTGTTCGACCGCCTTCGCGATCTCACCGAGCTCCACATCGCGCCGACTGGTGAGTTCGAGCACCCGGACCGCCACCGCCGGCAGCGTCGGAAGCCGGGGACTCTCCATGATCCGCTTCAAGGCGGTGTCGTTCATCTCCTCGCTCCTCCCCGCGGACGATCGACCGTCGAGACCGATCCCTCCGCGGAGATCTCTTCGGCCCCTCTTCGAAGGGGATGAAGACCGACCGCGTGAACCGCGGGGCGAATTGGTCCGGAAACCGAACGGAATCCCCTACGACCTGAACAGCAGGCGCATCGGGACGGTCTCGGTGCCGAGAAGTTCCCGAACCCAGGTCGCCAGCAGGCGATTGGCACGGCCGACGGACTCCGGTTCCGCCGCGTCGGGAATCGTTCCATCCTCCGAAGCGATGGAATCGAGAAGCTCGATGGTGGTCCGCCGCACCCGCCAGCGATCCGGGGTCCCTGAATCCTCGACCACCCCCCCGGACTCCGCGCTGAACGCCACAGTTTCGCCGGCGAGGCCTTCGAGATCGAGCCGCGGTCGGTAGCCGAGATCACACAGCATCCGCCATTGAAACGCCAGGAGGACCCGCTCGACGGAAACGCCATCGTCCAGTTCACGAAGCGCGGTCATCGCCGCCGTCCAGGTGGCGGGATGCGGTTCGGGCTGGTGCAGGAAGCGACCGATCAGGTCCGCGAGGTACCAGCCGCATCGATTCGCCGCGGCATCCCGCCGGAGGATCGGAAAGGTCTCGAGCAGCGTCCATTCCGTGAGCGTCGCGAGTTCCCGTCCGGGTTTCGAGATCAGGACGATCTCCCCTCGCGTGAAGAGATCGAATCCCCCGCTGA
>CAJWFU010000399.1:0-3038 GCA_913031315.1 uncultured Phycisphaerae bacterium
CCCCGCCAGTCCAGCGCGGGGCATGACCATGCGGGAATCTTCGAGGTCGAGGACACCCGCCGCGTCGGAGACATCGTGCTGCACATCGGCCACGTGACCACCGGGCGTTTCGCCGTCGGTGACGAAGTCGAACTGGGCATCGAAGGACATCGAAGAGCCTCGATTCAGGCACACCACACCGCCACTCACCTGGTGAACCACGCCCTTCGCGCCGTCGCCGGTCCGGAGAGCGACCAGCGAGGATCGATGGTCGCGCCCGACCGTCTTCGATTCGACTACGCCGCCTCCGGGGCCCTCGATGCCAAGTCCCTCGAAGAGGTCGAGACCCGAGTGAACGACGCCATCGCCGCCGAATACGAGGTCCATGCCGTCGACACGCCGCTTGCGGAAGCCGGCACGATCAACACGCTTCGAGCGGTCTTCGGCGAGCGTTACCCCGATCCCGTCAGGGTGGTCGCGATCGGCGCTTCCGTCGACTCACTGGTCACCACTCCCGATGACCCTCGATGGATGGAACTCTCCGTCGAATTCTGCGGCGGAACGCACCTGTCGAACACCAGGGACGCCGGCGGTTTCGTACTGTTGGCCGAGCAGGGACTGGCCGCGGGCGTGCGACGCATCATCGGCCTCGCCGGCGAACCCGCGGCCAAAGCCCGCGGTGAGGCCGCGACCCTCCGCTCGCGACTCGCCGAACTCGAATCCACGGATGGTGAAAGTCTCACTCGGGGCCTTGAAGATCTGACCCGGGATCTGGATGCGGCGACCATCTCCATCGTCGACCGACATCGAATGACTCCGGGGCTGGACGCCCTCAAATCCAAGGCCAAGAAGGCTCGCAAGGTCGCCGCGGCGGCCAATCGCGGGGTGGTGGTCGAACGAGCCCGGGAGATCGCGGAATCCGAGACCGGTGCCGTCATCGTGGCCCGAATCGACGGCGCGGACAAGGACGGCCTGCTCTCCGCCATGGATGCGATCCGATCCGTTCGGACTGAATCCGCCGTGCTCCTGGCGTCCGCGGATGAAGACGCCGGATCCGTGCTGATCGTCGCGAAGGTCCCCGAACCGCTCGTCAAGGCCGGGCTCAAGGCCGGAGACTGGGTCAAGGTCACGGCTGGCGCGTGCGGTGGAGGCGGTGGCGGCCGACCCGACAGTGCTCAGGCCGGAGGCAAGGATCCGTCCAGGACCAACGAGGCGATCGAAGCGGCGCGAAACCACGCCACGTCGGCCCTGGGATGACCCCACGACCGGCGGGTCAACTGCCGAAGCGTTCGCTCTGGCGTCCAGCCCAGTCGCCTTCAGGTTCCGCTTCGATCATGGCCTCGTAGAAACGAGGAAGCAACTTCGCGGCATCCAGGCACATCTGCTTCGGCGGGTCATCCGTGCTTTCCAGGCAGCCGTCGAAGAGTCGTTCCAGAGCGTTCGTCGCCGCCCGCTCCCCGTCCAGAGTTCCCACGGCGTTGGCGTACTGGGCGAAGAAGTACAGCAGCGTCAGCCGGTCCGCATCGTCCGCGGCTCTGGCTGCGGTGAAGTCGCCATCGACCTCTTCCAGCATCATCTCCGCCAATGAGAGGTTGCCCGAGGCCGCGTGCGAGAGGGTGAGGAAAAGGCCGGCAAGAAGTGAATCATTGGCCTGCCGACCGATTTGCTTGATCTGAACTTCTCGGGCGTTCTGCAGCATCGGAATCGCACCGGCGTGATCCCCCGTCTGGAATCGCGTGCTGCCGAGTTCGTACATGGCCTTCGCGGTGAGACTCGCCCCACGCCCGAAGGCATCGGACGAGATCTTCACGCCCTGTTCAAACTGCTTCAAGGCTGCCTCGAACTCTCCTCGCTTGAAGGCCAGCCGCCCGAGACTGAGTCGGACCTGCACCTGGCTCTCCTCCATGTCGTCCAGATCCCGAAGCGACGCCTCGGCGGCCATCAGCATCGGTTCCGCCTTCTCCACGTCACCCAGTGCGAGATGCGCCGAACTGAGGTTGAGACGCACCTGGACGATCTCCACCGCCGGATCGAAGAGGCTCGCAGGGTCGCTCGGCAGTTCGAGGTATCCGTCCAGCACCTCCTCGAAGGCGGCCAGCGCACCGTCATAATCCTGCCGCCCGGCCCGGGCGGTCGCCAACGCATTCAGATGCCGAAGCCCATCCAGATCAAGTGCTCCCGCCGGGTTGCGGCCATCGGCGACCAGGGATTCCAGCAGGGCTATGGCTTCAAGGTTGCGACCGCGTTGAAGAATCGTGTCCGCGAGGTTCCCGGTCGCCCGTCTTCGATTGAAACCACTTCGAGGTTCGATCCCCGACCAGTTCTCGACCGCGGCCTGATAGTACTTTTCCGCATCCTTCAACCGGCCGATGCCCACGAGCACCTCACCGAGGAACTCATTGATGTTGGCGAGGGTCCGGGGGTCGTCCTCGATCAACGGCAACATGCGGAGCGTCGGCTCCTCCAGGTGCTTCTCGATGATTTCCACCGCCACGTCAGTGGGCCCGAAGACCTCTGCGAGTTCTCGTTGACGGAGGATCGCATCCACCACCACATCCTCATCGGTTCCACGACGGGTGAATTCACGATCGAGACTGTCGACCATCTCCTTCATCATCGTCTCGCCGATATCCGTCGGCTTGAGGTCGCTGAGGACCCCGACGAAGAGCAGCAGCGACCGTTCCATGCGGGTCTGTTCATCCTCGACTCGTTCCAGAGCCAGCCTGGTCTGGCCTTCAGCCAGTTCCGCCACGGCCCTCGCGCCTTCCGCTTGATAGGCGAAGATCGCCATGCCGACCAGGCCCACCACCAACGCCACCAGGGCTGCCGCCGCGAATCCGGTCTCGATCCGATGCTTGCGGATGATCCGCAGAATGCTCTCGCCGAAGGTCGGGGCGCGAGCGATGGTCGGCTCATCGTTGAGATACCGCTGGAGATCAGCGGCGAAGTCGCCCGCGGTCGCGTACCGCTCCTCCGGATCCGCCGACAGGGACTTGAACACGATCGCGTCGACATCCCGGTGCAGGTTCTCGATCCTGGTCGACAGCCTCGGGACCTCG
>CAJWFU010000400.1:0-3037 GCA_913031315.1 uncultured Phycisphaerae bacterium
CGTTCGGCACCGATGCCCTGGACTTCGTCATCCTCATCCCGCCAATCAAGAATCGCATCGGCGGTGTCGATGCTCATGTCGCCAAGTTCGAGCAGTTGGATCTTGTTGGCCAGATTGATGTTCAGCCTCGAGTGGAGATCGAGGGGGCCCTTGAGTTCCAATCCTTCTTCGACGTGACGGATGTCCCAGCCACCGGTCTCAAGCGATCCTGCCCAGTCGTATTCGAGATCTCGGAAGAGCGCCACCGGGTCTTCCGGATCCGCATTCTCGGTGTTGTAGGCAAGCGTCGCGATGATCCGTTCGATGCCGGCTCGGGCAGCCCAGCGTGCTTGAACTCTTCCCAGGGAGGTGTACCCGAGCGTGGCTGTCCGCCAGGTCACCAGCTGGGTCGCCGCCACGATGATCGATGCGATGGCGATCGACCAGAGCACCACGATCGTGGCGGAACCGGAACGCCTCGGATTCGATGGGGCCGGGCATTGGTGGGAGTGATGCATGAACGGGTTCATCCGTGACCGACAACGCCTTGGTTGCCGGTCGTCGCGAGGAATCGACGATCTTCGAGGAATCAGGAATCCAGACTGTTGCCGCTGCTGCCGCCGGGTTTGTTGCCTGCGGATCCGCTTCCGCCAGTGGCGGGTCGGAAAGGTCCTCCGCCACCACCGCCGCCAGGTCGTCCTCCGCCGCCGCCGCCGAAGCCGCCGCCGGGTCGACCACCACCGCCGGGCCGCCCACCGCCGCCACCAGCACCGCCGCCGCGTCCGCCGCCATCGCCGCCACCGCGACCGCCTCGGCCGCGAGCGCCGCGTCCGCCGCCATTGTTCTGTTCTCCGGGGCCACCTCCGGCGAAGCCACCGCCGCCGCCACCGCCGCCGATGTCTCCGGATTCGTCCGCCAGTTCTCCGTCGAGTTCGCCTTCATCCTCCTCTTCTTCGGGAGGCTCCACGTAGGGCGGCACGATCCGGTCGAGCGCGACGTGACTTCGAAGAACGACCAGTGAGCGAGGATCGAGATCTTCGACATCACCGTCGTTGCTGCCGACGGTCGTGATGGTGATTCGGAACGCCCACGGGAGGCCGTCGATGTCGGAATCCCAGTCTTCGAACCAATCCTGCCCGTCGTAGGCCATGATGTCCATTCCCACCACGCCTTCCGCGATCGGAGTCGCGACGCCGCCGCCATCCGGCCAGTCGTCCGGGACGGCGTCCCGACGCTGCCAGAGGGCGGCGCCGAAACGGTCTTCATCGACCCGGTACTGGGTTTCGTACTCGCCACCTTCGCCGTTGTAGTCGATGGATCCGAGTGGTTCGAGGCGACTGTTGAACACGAGGACCTCGTCCCGACCGACTTCCGTGCGACCTTCCCGGGTGGAAAGAGTCGTGGATCCATCGAAGAGGAGGACCCGGGTACGGAAGAGGTCCGAGTCTCGGAGCACCGATGACAGATCCCGGCGGATCTCCTCCAGAGCCGAATCGGCTCGGAGGTGGGCCAGGAGTCTGCCTCGAGTGATCTCACGGGCCCGACCGATCTGAGACAGGGTGACCACCACCGTCACCAGAACCAGCCCGGCGATGGTGACCGCCAGAACGAGTTCGACGAGCGTGAAGCCTCGGCGAGTGACGGATGCGTTTTCAGAAGCCGAAGATCTCTTCATAGCGAGCCTCGCGATCGATGGGTTCCTCGGGATATCGGATCGGATCCGGTTCTTCCCCGAGTTTGGCGGCGATCAGTGTTTCACAACGATAGGACCGGCCGTTGTCGTGGGTGACGCTGACTTGCACCCGATACGGCTCACCATCCCCCGGATCATTGATGTCGACCCGATATTCGAACTGGTCGTAGGGAAATTCCCCCCGGCCGTTGATCGAGTGCAGGTCCGGGAATTCGGCCGGACCTTCAAACAGGACGGTCGAGAGCAGGTCGTCAAGCATGCCTGCGGCCAGGACGCGAGTCTCTCCGTCTCGCTGCATGTCCAATGAACGACTGGTGATCGTGAAGAGCATCGTCAGTCCAATGGCCAGGATCACCCCCGCGATCACCACGTCGATGAGGGCGAAGCCGGTTCTTCCGGGGGCTGGGACATGACGGTGGGCGTTCATCATCACCAACTCTCCCGATCCGCACCCATTTCATCGAGATCCGCGGGTTCCCGCACCATCGGTGCTTCGGGATCGCCGTCTCGAATGATCACCGGACCGAGGGCGTGCGGAGTCAGAATCACTTCAGCGCCATCGCCTTGTTCGCTTTCCAGGCGGATTCGAATGTCGGGCCGCTGACCACCGGGCAGCGTGGAGATGAACCAGTCGTTCGGATCAAGCATCGCGCCGTCGACGATCACCTGCGAAAAGAAGGTTCCATCGGGCAGGCTGAGCGAAGAGGCCATGGTCATCGGTTGCCATTCGCCGGAGCTGCCCAGCACCAGGACATCCACCCGGGCGTTGGTGCTGCGGGAAGTGATGGCCACCAGTCGTTCATCGGTCGCTTCATGAAACGCGAACGAAGCCATCGCCGTCGCGACGCCTTCGGTGGTCAATGCGAATTCACCTCGCGAGACGCCCGCCATTCTCGGTACGACCATGGTTCCGATGATGACCATCAGCACCGCCACGAGGATGACCTCGAGGAGCGTGAAGCCGACAGGGCGTCGGTGGCGTGCTTGGCGGAAGGGTCGCAGGGTGCTTTCCGATCGATCAGCGCTTGCCGTGGATGATGTCGTCACCGCCGCCCGGCTTGCCATCCTTGCCGTAACTCACGATGTCGAAGTCGATGTTCTGCTCGCCGGGGATGATGATCTCGTAGTAGTTCCCCCAGGGGTCGATCAGTTCATCGGAGTTGTTGAGGTAGGGGTCGTCGCCTTCAGTCAGCATCTCGAGACGAAAATCATCGGTGAGCGTTCCGGTGGTCTCGCTGGCCAGATAGAGCTTCACGGTGTTGGCCAGACTGTTGGTCTCGGCGATCGCCTTGTTCTCGTTCGCCCCGGAGAGGAATCGAGTGACCCGCGGTACCACGAGGGTCGCGAGGAGCGCGATGATGGTGA
>CAJWFU010000401.1:0-3031 GCA_913031315.1 uncultured Phycisphaerae bacterium
GAGCCGAGGAGCATCGCACGGCGACGATCGACCTGCGAGTGTTCGGAGGATCGGCGCTCACCGACGACATCGAGGTTCCGAAGGATCGGGTGGATGCCCACGGTCGGGTGGATGGCGAAACTCCGGAGACGTCCATTCCCATCACCTACGTACCGGCTCGGAACACGATCTTCCTGAGTTTCGCGTTGGCGTATGCGGAGGTTCGGAAGGCATCGGAGATCTGGCTGGGAATCAACGCCATCGATTATTCGGGGTACCCGGATTGCCGACCGGAATACCTCGACGCCTTTCAGAAACTCGCCGACCTCGCGACCAAGGTCGGGGTGGAAGGCCACGGGCCTCGTTTCGTGGCCCCATTGGCGGCACTCACGAAGGTCGGAATCGTTCGAAAGGCTCGTGAGCTCGGGGTTCCGATCGATCGAACCCTGAGTTGCTACGACCCCGGACCCGGAGGAGCATCCTGTGATCGTTGCGATTCCTGCATTCTGCGTGAGCAGGCCCTCCGCGAAGCCTGAGCGGGCTTCCCGCGGATCCGCGAGACACGGACCTTCGGGTGGGTTATGCTCGAATCGCGGATCCGATTCTCGGACCTTCGAACCACGATGCTGAAAGTGAATTCACATGCAGACATCTGTTGATTCCAGTGCTCCCGCAAATATGAATCCCGGGATGAATCCCGATGTCATGGGTGGGCCGCCGCCGGAGGAATTATTCCTCGTCACCGGAGTCGGTTGCGTTCTCTACATCGCCCTGCTGGTCTTCGTCATCGCCGGATATTGGAAGGTGTTCTCCAAGGCCGGACTGATGGGTGTCTCCGCGTTGGTTCCAATCTGGAACCTCATCTCCTGTGCGCAGGCGGCGAAGATGCAGTGGTGGTGCGGCCTCCTGCTCCTGATCCCGTTCGTCAACATCGTCGTCGCCGTCATGATGTGCATCGGTATCTCCAAGGCCTTCGGGCGTGGTGCCGGAACGGCGATCGGGCTCTTCTTCCTGACGCCGATCTTCGCGATGATCCTCGGCTTCGGTTCCGCGGAATACGACGGCGAAGCCTCCAGTTTCGGTTGATCCATCACCGTCACTGACGGCATTCAAATGAAAGCCCCGTCGTCCTTCCGGACGACGGGGCTTTTTTTCGAACTGTCTGGATGCGTCAGGGAGTCTGGCCGCAGTCCGACGGTCGCCAGTCGAGGGGCCATTCGCAGAAGTGGTTCCAGTTGGCCAGCATCAGGGCCAGATCGTTCCCGTCGACGAACGGATCGGTTCGGTCGATCGTCAGGCACAGGTTCGTGCTGCCCCAGTTCAAGAGCAGCGTGGCGAGATCCGCCCCGTCGATGATGCCGTCCTGGGTGTAGTCCCCGGGGCAGGCGTCGCACCAGGTCGTCGTGGATGCCTCGGGTTCCGGAGAACCGAAGTACTCGTGGGCTTCGCGGATCGCCACCAGATAGATGGGCTTTTCGCCGATGGAGATGAACTCGCTCGCGGCCGAGAACGCGCTGTTGAAGTCAGCCGGACCCTTGGGTGGCATCTGAGTCCAGTTCACGGTGATGCCGATCCCGGAGAACGGCCAGTTGTAATAGGGGCAGGGGTCGCTGCCGATCGGATTTCCCCAGCAGAAGTCTCGCCAGCCCTGATGCCACGCCTGGAAGCCATCGATGAACGTACCGTCGGGCAGAAGTTCGCTGCGGAACACTTCGGGGGTGCCGTTGGGTCCGTTTCCATTGGCGATGTAGCCGACGAAATCCTGGACGGTCTCGAGGTAGGCGTCGTAGGTCGGTCCGTTGCCGTCGCGGGGGTCCGCGGCGGTCGGGAACACGTAGGACGAACCATCCCATCTCGGGACGCCGTCGTTGGTCGCGGGTCTGGTGCCGGGTTCGTCCCGGGTCGTGATCGGATTGAAGGACGGCCGGATGAAGGATGAACGATCCGCGACGAACACCAGCACCCGGTCCCGCCACCAGAGGTGACCGGGGGGGGAGGCGTAGGGGAAGTACGGTCCCAGGCGTTCGCAGGAATTCGCTGGATTCTCGACGCCCAACGGGCCGCCGGCCCAGTACACGCCGACCGATGCGAGGGCCTGGCTGATGGCCAGGGTGCAGCCATCCGCGTCGGCGGTCAGCGGGTTGAAGCACTCCGGATCCAGTCCGAGCTGGGTCGCCATGTACTCCCGACCATTGAGATGGGAAGTGAACCACTGGTTCGTCTCCCCGTCGGAGGGGTTCACCACGTACTCCTGAAGGAGTCCTCGTCCCAGGGGGCGATACGACTCCCAGTCCACGATGTCCGTGGCGTTGTTCTGGTTGCTGACGTTCTGGTCGAAGGTGATCATCAAGACCGGATCCTCGAGGATCACGTCCTTGACGTAGGGGACCCCGGCGAAGTCCCGGGCCAGCGCTTCGAAACGAATCGGTTCGTCCGAGATCGAATCAAGAAATCGAAGTCGGTCCCAGGGGATCTCCGACGGGGGAGTCTTCATCATCCTCGGCGCGCCGACGAACTCGTTGTCGATGCGTCGTCTGGTGGAGTCATCCCACCGCTGCACCCAGTCCGGATGGGTGATCGTCACATCGGTGACCGGACCGCAATCGGCGTCCTGTGCGAAACCGAGGTTGGTCGGCAGGGCCACGGACAGGATCGCGGTCAAAAAAACGATTCTTCTCGACATTTCTCGATCTCCATTCGAATAATATTCTGAATTTCACTCGTGTCATTTCCGACTACATCAAATATGTTGCCTGAGGTTTGGTTGCCGTTTATGCAATTGCTCTGAGCTGATGCCCCAGGCTTCTAAGGTGCCGGGCTTAAAGTTTTCTACAATTACATTGGCTGTTTCCACCAAATTAAGGAATAAGTCACGGCCACGGTCTGTGCGTAAGTCGAGGGTGATGCTTTTTTATTCCGGCGACAGACTTTCCAATGGGTGCTAATGCCATTAGTCTTCCAATTGCGAAGATTGCCGCCAACCCTAGGGCGTTCGACTTTAATCACTGCGGCGCGTTGGTCAGCCATCGCAAGGATGATGGTATTACCGACA
>CAJWFU010000402.1:0-3024 GCA_913031315.1 uncultured Phycisphaerae bacterium
CCACGGTCTGGCGGGCGGCGATCTGGTTGGTCCTCCTTCTCTTCCCCGTACTCTTCGCCGACTCGTTGCTGCTCGATCTACGTGATCGAATCGCCGACCGGACCTTCGGGCTCCAGACCATCGCGGTTCGGGTCGGACCGAAGGGAGTTCACGCGACGGTGGGCATGCTCCTCGGCGTTTCCGCGACCATCATCCTGCTCGGGGGCGCGGACGCGATCGACTCGGAAAACTGGAGACGCCTGGGACTGGCGAGCGTGTTGGGACTCGGCCTGGTCTGGTTCGGCTGGCGAGGATTCCGCCGGGATGAGGCGGGCGTCGCCTTCGCCGTGATGTCCTGGAGATTCATCGCGGCGATCGCGACCATCTGAGCCGCTCTGGCTCGCGTCCTTCGCAGGTGCCTCGGGTAGCATCGAGGCATGGGCGGTCTCATCCTGCGGCGGCTTGCCCAGCTGCCGCTCATCATCCTCGTCGTCTACACCGTGACCTTCGCACTGGTCTGGGTGATCCCCGGTGATCCCGTGGATGCCCCGGAAGGACGCCGCCCGCCCCAGGCGGTGATCGATGCGATGCGGGCCCAGTACGACCTCGACGATCCCGTCACGTTCTACTTCAGCTATCTCGGCAAGGCGACCGGTGTTTCGTGGCTTCTCGGAGACGCCCCCGAGCCCTTCGACCTCGGACCGAGCCTCAAGAACCCCGGATGGACGGTCAACGAGATCCTCGCCGCCGGACTCCCGGTCTCGGTCGCCCTTGGACTTTCCGCGATCCTCATCGCCCTCGCGATCGGACTGGTCGCGGGAGTGATCGGTGGTCTCCGGCCGAACACCTGGCTGGATGCCGGCAGCCAGGCCCTCGCGGTGGTCGGCATCTCACTGCCGAGTTTCGTGATCGGCTCGCTGCTGCTCGCGGTCTTCGCGGTTCGGCTCGGCTGGCTTCCCATCGGAGGCTGGGGCGGATTCTCACACCTCGTCCTGCCCGCCTTCGCGTTGAGCCTGCCGTTCGCGGCCTACATCGCCCGCCTCACGCGCTTCGGCATGATCGACGAGATGCGGAAGGACTACATCCGCACCGCCCGGGCGAAAGGACTTCCTGAACATCGGGTGGCGTTCGGACATGCCCTTCGAAACGCCTTTCTGCCGGTCCTGAGCTACCTCGGGCCCGCCACCGCGATCGCCATGACCGGGTCCTTCGTGGTGGAGAAGGTTTTCGCGGTTCCCGGGATCGGACGCCATTTCGTGGACGCGGTGCTGGCCAAGGACGTCACCCTCATCATGGGGGTGGTCCTCGTCTACTCGACCCTGCTGGTGCTGTTCAACCTCGCGGTCGATGCCTTGTACGGCTGGATCGACCCGCGGATCAGGCTCTGATCAACCGCCGGTGGTCGCAGCCGCGACTTCAGCAAGCAGCCGACGTTCCATGTTCACGTCTCGCTCGACGGGAGTCCAACGGCCAGAACTTCTGGTCGTCCCATCATTCGGAACGATGGTCTCCATCGGGTTGGTCGCGTAGCTCCGGGACTGACGCGACCAGGTTCCTCGTCGAAGATCATTGAGTTGTTCACGTTCGATCCAGACCCAGACCCGGACCTCGATCGGTCCCTCGAACTGATCAAGATCGATGGATCCTTTCAGATCCCCCCCGGACCCCGGAAACGGCGCTCCTCTCAGGGTCTCGTCACCCGTGGGGGCCGGCGAAGTGAAATCGATGGGAAGAAACTCGAACCGAACCCGCCGACGCTGTTTGTGGAGCGTGCTGGTCGACCATTGCTCGAGGGTGGAATTATCGACCCGCCAGGGTTCGGTCAGGCTTCCCGCAAGCCGGGGCCGCCCTTCGATCACCCCTCCCGTTCGATCGGCCAGGAGGGCCGGCATTCCGGCCTTTCGAGTGGCTTCCTCCGCGGCTGAAAACGCCACTTCGTAGCGATCGCCATCGATTTCCAGATGATCAGGGCCGGTGGTGGAGCATCCACCGAGTCCCCAAAGGATGGCGAGGAGCAGGGCCACGGGAAATCGAACGGTCGAAGTCATAGAGGAAGCGTACCGGCCCCGGCGAGTTGGATCCCGGGCCCTTAAATCCCTCCCAAGGGCTGCAATGCGGAAAATCAGATCGTTGAAATGGTTATCGGTATTACTGATCGGCGGTTTCCTTGACCTCAGAGTTCAAGGATCTACCCTGAAGAGACGAAGATTCGCGAACGCCGCGAGGTGTTTGCGCGTCTGAATGTGTAATCCCGGGGGGCGTTCCCCGCCCGCCCTGAAGATCCGACCTGCCGCGAGAGACCGTCCGATGCCTAAACGAATGTATTCAGATTCTTTCGCGCCCCGCATCGTGGCGGCTGTCCTTCTCGGCGGCACTGCCCTCGGACTCACCGTTTCCTTCGCCTCCGCCGGTGGCGGCAAGGGTGGCGGACGCGGCGGTGGTGATCAGGTCCAGCTCCCCACGACGCTTGACGACTTCGACGCCCCTGGCACCCAGGCGAGCAGCAATCCCAACGACATCCAGCGAATCTATTCGTCGGTCAATTGCGCTTTCTGCCATGGCGACTATGACATCGAAACCGCCCCCTACGACACGTGGGTCGTGAGCCTCATGGCCCAGTCCGCCCGAGACCCCGTCTTCCACGCCGCGTTCACCATCGCCAATCAGGATGCCGACAAGGCCGGCGCCTTCTGCATTCGCTGCCACGTCCCCGCCAATCACTATCGAGGAGATGGTGACAACGCGGAAATTCCGTTCTACGACGAAGAGGACATGGACGGCATCAACTGTAATTTCTGCCACCGCGTGGTGGATCCCGCCGGTTCTGCCGAGGGATATCCGGGTGATCCTGCAAGCCCCGACGATCCGATCCTCGCCGCCCTGGCGGCCGAAGGAAACATGCCCGTCTCGATCGGTAACGCACAGGTGGTGCTCGACACCGGCGATTCTCGACGCGGCCCCTATGACGATGTTCCGGCGAACTATCACGGGGTCGATGCCTTCGGAGTCCCGATTCCGATCATCACCTCACCTTATCACCAGGAC
>CAJWFU010000403.1:0-3015 GCA_913031315.1 uncultured Phycisphaerae bacterium
CTCCCGGGTGGCTTTCAGAGCCTCCATGGACTCTGAAAAAGGTCCCCAGACGGCCACAGAAGCCTCTCCCGCTTCAAGAGCGGCATCTGCCATGACCAATCCCATCTGGCCGGCACCGACGATGACCACACGTTCAGACATGATTCGAGTCTATCGCACTCCAGGAAGGCCACCTCTAAACGAACCCTCCAGCACGGCCGGAGGTAGAGGAGGCGGATACACTCTTCTTGCGGCGATTCTTCGGCCCGTGGTCAACCGTGATCCGGGTTCATCTCTCGGTCGTCAGCAAACTCTTGATCCAGTTTCGGAGCTCCGCATGAGCCAGTTGACGGCCCCCGAGCCGGGCCTTTCCGGCCCTTCCGCCCCCCAGGGAAACTCCGGCAATGATGCCGGCTCCGATTCCGGCGGGCGACGACTCGAACGACAGCTGTTCCTCGCCCTCCTCGGCGGAACCCTCCTGTTCGTCGGAGGCCTCGCCAAGCTCATCGGCATGTCGAACGCCGTCAGCGACATTCCCGCGGCGATCGGTGCGGTGATGCTTCTGCTGCCGCTTCTCCGAGGAGCCTTCAAGGAAATCATGCGGGGCACGCCCTCCGGCGATGCCCTCGCCGCCCTCGCGGTGCTCGCAGCGATCGCCGTCAATCAATTGCTCACCGCGGGATTCCTCGCGTTGTTCCTCTGGCTTTCCAAGCTCATCCTGAGCCGAACCGCCTGGGGTGCGCAGCGAGCCATTCGGGAGCTGGTGGAACTCACGCCGGACATCGCCCGCCGCGTCGAAGCGGGCACGGAATCCGAAGTCAGTCTCGGCGAACTTCGCCTCGGCGACGTGGTTCGAATTCGACCGGGCGAAAATCTCCCGGTCGACGGTCGCCTGGTGAACGGCACCAGTTCGATCAACCAGGCATCCCTGACCGGCGAAGCGGTCCCGATCGAGGCCGGTCCCGGCGTCGACGTCTATGCCGGTACCACCAACCTCACCGGGCAGATCGACGTCGAAGTGACCGCGGTGGCCGGCGAAACGACGATCGGCAAGGTCGAATCCCTGATCCGCGAGGCTGAAAGCGCCCGCAGCGACCGTCAGGAACTGATCGAACGCCTCGCCGGGTTCTACGTGCCGGTGGTGATCATGGTGGCAGCCCTGGTCGGCTTCTTCACCATGCGAAGCGCCGAGATTCGCGATGAAGCCGCGATCCGAGCCATCACCGTGCTGGTCGTCACCTGCCCCGGCGCCCTCCTGATCGCGTATCCGACCGCCATGGTCGCGGCCTTCGCCAGTGCCGCCCGGCTCGGAATCATGATCAAGCAGACCCGTACCCTCGAGAGTGCCGCCACCGTCGACACCGTGGTGATGGACAAGACGGGAACGCTGACCACCGGTCGCTTCGCGGTCAGCCGGCTCGCACCCGCCGACGGAGTCGATGGCGCCACCCTGCTCCAGGCCGCGGCGGATGCCGAACAGAGTTCCAACCACCCGCTCGCCCGCTCGATCCTCGAAACCGCGGAAAAGGCTCGCATCACCCCGGCGAACATCGAGGAATACGAAGAAGCCCACGGACGAGGCGTCACGGCCCGCCGCCCCGATGGTCTCATCCGCGCAGGACGTGGAGCCTGGCTTCGAGACCTCTCCCCCGCCATCGCAGACCAGATGGCTCTGGTCGAGGAGAAGATCGCAGGCATGTCCAGCGTCCATGTGATGCTGGGAGATCGATACCTCGGGGCCGTCGGCCTCGAAGACAAACTCCGGCGGAACGCGGGCGATGTGATTCAGCATCTTCGCCGCCTCGGAGTCCGGCGGGTCTGCATCTTCACCGGTGATCGTCTCGACGTCGCCAAGCGGGTCGGGATGACGGTGGGTGTCGACTCCGTGGAGGCGGAGTGCCTTCCCGAAGAGAAGCATGCGGAACTGAAGCACCTGATCGCCAACGGCCATCGAACGCTGGTGGTCGGCGACGGCATCAACGACGGCCCGATCCTCGCCAGCGCCGATGTCGGTGTCGCCATGGGTCTCTCCGGCTCGGACATCGCGACCAACTCGGCCGGCGTCGCGTTGATGCATGATGACCTCCGGCACGTTCCCTTCCTGCTCGAGATCGCCCGACGAACCAAGGGAATCATCACCCAGAACATCGCGATCAGCCTCCTGCTCGCGGTGGTCGGGCTCGCCCTCGCGGCGACCGGGAACATCAACATCTGGGTGACTCCCTTCTATCAGGCGGTCGCCTACCTCTTCGTGATTCTCAACAGTCTCCGCCTGGTGCGATTCGGTGAGGATTTCGCCGAAGATGAACAAGCCAGACGAGCCCTCGAGACCGAACGAGCCCGCCTCGCCGGTCGAAGCCGGGAGGCATCCGTCCGCCTGGCGAGAATCTGATCGATTGCGAGACCAAAGCCGCGATTAATGAAATCCCGACCGATGGTTCGCCAAGAAGATCGGGTCCACCGGACATTTCTCTTCGACCTCTCAGGGAATTTTGATGATCTGGATCTTTGCCCAAGACGCCGCGGCCGCGAGGAACTGGGCCGATGTGTTCGCCGAAGTCGCCGGGCCCGGCTTTTTGTTCCTCATGATCTTCAGCGTTCCGATCATCGCGATTGCCGGAGGCACCCTCAAAGTGATCCTGTCGGAACGTGGCAAGGAGCGGACACGCCAGGAAGTCGCCGCGTACGTCGCGGAGGGCAGCATGACCGCCGACGAGGGCGAACGGCTCTTACGAGCGGGGACGGACCCGGCCGCTGACGAGTGATCCAGTTCCGGTCGGACGGTGATGTCGATCTTCGACCCCGAACCTCGGGCGAAAGTCCGGCGGAGCCGACGGCGATGCCGGAGGTTTCCTCGTAGGGTGGTGGCATGGATGCGGCCCTCGTCGAACTGCTCGTGACTTTGGACAAAGAGCGGCCGCGCCTGGCCCGGACCCTCCGCTCCTCGGTCGAATCCGCGACCGAATCGGAGATCCTTCGTTCGATCCCGGGCCCGTCCGTTCAGACCCCCGTGACCATCGACCCCATCACCCTTCC
>CAJWFU010000404.1:0-3013 GCA_913031315.1 uncultured Phycisphaerae bacterium
GGCGGGCCGGTCGGTCCAAGTTTCGATCGTGGGGTCGCGGTCGCGATCTCCGACCGCTTCAACCTCGATCCGGGTGATGCGGACATCAGCGTGGCGCTGGTGGGCAAGGACGGCGGCGTCAAGGAACGATGGACCGAGACGGTCTCGACTTCGGTCATCTTCGACCTCGTCGACTCGATGCCGATGCGGCGTCGGGAAATGTCGGAGGATGGAGAATGATCGCCGTGTTCGCAAGGATGTTCGCCATCGCGGGCGCCGCATCGGGATTCGTGACCCCCGCGGTCGGAGCCGGGTTCGGACCTGAAGGCGGATCCGGGGTCGGCCGCAGCCCCGACATTCTTCTGATCGTGGTGGACGACCTGGGGTGTCGAGATCTCGGCGGCGAAGGTCATGACCGACATCTGACGCCCGCCCTCGACGCCCTGGCGTCCGGTTCCATCCGCTTAACCAATGCGGCGTGCAACGCGGCGAACTGCGCTCCGAGTCGAGCCGCGTTGATGACCGGGCGTCACGGATCCCGAACCGGGGTCCATACCGTCGGGTCGGCGAAACGGGGCAAGCAGGCGGATCGCCGAATCGAGCCTCCGGCCAACGCCACGACCATCGGCGACGATGAACATACCATCGCGGAGTCGCTCCGTGAGGCCGGATACCAGACCGGTTTCGTCGGGAAATGGCACCTCGGCGCCGATCCTCGAACGCAGGGCTTCGACGTGAACGTGGGCGGATCGAAGGCTGGTCATCCGAAGTCCTACGAGCCGCCCTATCGAAACCTCGCCCTTGCGGACGGACCTGACGGTGAGTATCTGGTGGACGGACTCGGCCGCGAGACGGCGGCCATGATTCACGACTTCGAGTCGGATTCGGATGACCGCCCGTGGTTCGTGTACTACGCGCCGTTCGCGGTTCACACGCCGATTCAGGCGCCCGAAGCCTCGGTGAATGCGATGCGGGCCAGGCACCCCGAGCTTTCCCTTCGAGAGGCTCGATATGCCGTGATGGTCGAACGCACCGATGCGGCGATCGCGGAAGTGCTCGCGGTGATCGATCCGGCGGAGACCGTGGTGTGTCTGGTGAGCGACAACGGGGGAGTCCAGCCGATCACCGACATGTCACCCTGGCGCGGCGGCAAGGGGATGCTCTACGAAGGTGGCATTCGAACGCCGATGTACGTTCGAGTTCCCGGCGAGTCACCTCGTGAGGAGCCGATGCCGGTCCAGGTGTTCGACCTGCATCCGACGCTGCTCGAGCTGGCGCGGGTGGATCCGCCACAGGACCGGGCGATCGATGCCAGGTCGCTCGTGCCGCTGTTGGATGGGTCCGAGTCCGGATTCGAAGGTGGACCGCTGTTCTGGCATTTCCCGGCCTACCTCGAAGGTCGCGATCGAGAGAGCCGGGAGCCGGGTCGCCCGTTCCGCACCACGCCTTCGGGTGCGGTTCGCGACGGTCGTTGGAAGCTCATCGAGTGGTTCGAGGACGGGATGGTGGTGCTGTACGACCTCGAGACCGACCCGGGTGA
Organism: uncultured Phycisphaerae bacterium; assembly: GCA_913031315.1. Classification (GTDB taxonomy): domain Bacteria; phylum Planctomycetota; class Phycisphaerae; order Phycisphaerales; family SM1A02. The sequence continues at coordinate 1,520 of CAJWFU010000404.1, forward strand.
GCAGAATGATCTCGGTTCGACCCGCCCGGAGGTTCGGGATCGGCTCCTCGCGGGACTTCGAGGGTGGCGGGCCGGCATCGAGGCCCCGATGCCGAAACCCCGTCCGTAGAAGTAAACCGATCTCGAGCCCGATTCATCATCGTCGACTCGGAAACGATCCCCGGGTGCGGTGTTCAGCCGGGATCGGCCGGGACCATGGGCTCCCACTCGGACGAGGCCGGTGGCGCCGGATCGATTCAGTCTTCCGAGGGAGGCGGCAGCGGCGGCGAGGCAAGGGCGGCGTCATCGAGTGCTTCGAGGCGGCGACGAGTGTCGCTCGCAACGTCGTCGTAGATGCTCGCGAGCAGACCCACCAATGGAAACCGTCCCTCCATCGGGGCCGCACCGAGTCGTCTCAGCAGGGCGTGGGGGTGATGTTCACCTCGTCGGTCACGGCGGAAGGCCTCGAGTCCCGGCCCGGTCGACCAGAAGCCATCGAGCCCGTCTTCAGAGCCGACGGAGTCTCGAACCCTGGCGGCCGCCAGAGGGACGGGGTGCGCTCGACTGACGCCACTGGTGGCGACCAGCCTCGCTTCCTGGAGTCGCTCGAGGAAGCGGGGGCCGTAGAGGCCGCGCAAGGTCAGAACCAGCAGTGGGTCCTGTTCCATGCGTTCCGCCATCAGATAGGCGACGGTGGCGAGATGCCGACAGCCGGTGCGACCGCAGCCGCACTAGATCGCGATGGTCTCTTCATCGGGCAGCAGCGCGATGCCGGCGGCGGCGAAGGGCTCTGCGATCTCGGGTGAGACGTCTCCGGAGACGAGCTTCGCGGCGTACCGGGCTTCCTTCGCCATCGAGTCCACGACCTTCTTCCAGTCGTCGCGTCCGATCGGACTGAACTCGATCCGGATTCGATGCGGGCGGGGATCGATGTCCTGCACCTCGCCCACGATCCGTCCGGGCTCGACGTCCAGGATCGCGGTCTGCCCCTTCCGGGCGAACTCCATTCCTTCCACGCGGGTGGCGTCGTCGACGTCCCGGAGCATCCGAGCAAGCCAGGGACCCGCGGGCCACGCGAATTCGACCTCTTCCTCCTTGCGGCGGAGACGAACACCGTTGCGGACCTTTCGCGGCTTGTCCGGGGGACGCCGAAAGCCTTCGTCGTTCTTGGTGATCATCCACCCTCCTCGTCGAGTGAATTCTCGCGAAGGGTCAGCACGTCGCGAAGGCGGTCGGAATCGAGTTCGGTGAGCCACGACTCGCCGGTGCCGATGATCCGACGAGCCAGGTCCGTCTTCTGTTCGATCATCTGGTCGATCCGTTCTTCGAGGGTTCCGTTGGTGATCATCTTGTGGACGTTCACGGTCCTGGTCTGGCCGATACGGAAGGCACGGTCGGTCGCCTGGTTCTCGACCGCGGGATTCCACCAGCGATCGAAGTGGATCACGTGGTTCGCACTGGTGAGGTTGACCCCCACGCCGCCGGCCTTGAGGGAGAGCAGGAAGACGGGCGACG
>CAJWFU010000405.1:0-3010 GCA_913031315.1 uncultured Phycisphaerae bacterium
ATCCATGGCGCTGCCGCCACCGATGCCCACGACGCAATCCGCGTCGACCGTGCGGGCGATCTGGACCGCGTCGCTTCCCGCGAGCTGGAGCATCCGAAGCGGCGGCATGTCGGAAGGCTCGAACACGTCAAGCCGCGCGACGAAATCCTCGATCGCTCCGACCTGGGCCGCATCGGCCCGGATCCAGAGACTGTTGGTGGGCGAGACCACCTCGATGACCGGTTCGGCCGGGACCCGTCCCCCGCCGAAATCGATGGCGGTCGAGATCATCGTGCGAAGCGGTTCGACGATGTCCTCCGCTCTCACCTGCCGGATCTCGATCATTCGCCCGACGGTGGGAGGCGGCAGCAGTCGCCGGGCCTCTTTCACCGATCGCTCGAAGACTTCGACCGCATCGACCGATCCGAGCACTTCAAGACTGCCCGCCGCGGCGTCCAATCGAACCTCGGGCCGACCGGGCTCTTCCGGGGAAAGCATCGCGGCCTGGCGATCGAAGGCGTTCATCGACCGCGCAAGGAGCGTCTCGCCGTCGAGATCTCCGATCGGAATCACTCGAAACGCGATGTCTCCGGGCTGAGGTCTGTCCAGCGTGCGGACCAGTTCGTCGATCATCGGGAACTGCTCGCGGGAGGCCTCCACCACGAGAATTCCGAGGGCGTCGACGGCTTCGAACCTCGGAGGGTTGTAGACGCCACCGTCCTGAGGACGCAGCATCGAAGTCGCGAGGCTTTGAAGCGGCGATACCAGTCGACTGGGATCGGTGCTTGCGATCGAGAACTGGCGGATCGAGGACTCGGGCGAGATCGACGCGCTCGCATTGGCGAGCACTCGTTCGAATTCATCCAGCGAGGCCGACGCACCCTCGATGACCAGCGTGCGATCCGTCTCGTTGAACGTGGTCTCCACCGCCGCCGTGGGATCGGACGCGGAACTCGCGGTGTACATCCGGGTCGCGCGGGTGACTGCGAGCGCGGGATCGACCGCTTCGATCGTGAGGTACCGCACCTGCCGTGCCAGATCCGTCGGGCGGTCGATCAGGACCAGGGTGCGCCGAACGGCGTCGAGATCGCCGGCCGGACCAGCGACCACCAGACTTCGGCCATCGGGGCCCGGCACGATCTTCACCACCGCGAGTTGACGAGGATTGAGAACCGCCTTGACGGCGAGCGTCGCGGCCTCGGGCGATGCGAAACTGAGCGGCAGCAACGCGATGGACGCTTCGCCGGCGGCCGGGCCCAGCGAACCACCACTTTCAAGATCCGCGATGAACTGGGTCGCCTGGTCGATCACCCCGGGATCCGCGGTGATCGTGAGCCGATTGGTGTCCGGAAGCACCACGTAAGTGGGTCGTTGGGCTTCCGGCAATCCCGCAAAGAGCTGGTCAAGCTTCCCTTTGGCATCCGCGACCGTGAGACGCTCGAGTTGAAGGGTCCGCATCTGCCGAACCGAACCCACCTTCGGGGTGTCGAGCATCGCGATGGCGGCCCGGAGTCGATCGATTCGCCGCGGCGTTCCACGGGCGATGATCGTGTTGGTTCTTCCGTCCGAGGTGATGCGGAATCCGACCGGCATCACGTCCTCTTCGACCTTGACCTGCTTCTTGTTCCTCACCACCATCTTGACCACCCGCTCGCTCATCAGCTTCTGGAGCACGGGCATCAATTCTTCCGCGTCGGCATGCTGAAGTTCGATCTGCTCGACCGAGTTCTCGACATCTTCGCGATCGAGTTCGTCGACGATCATTCGAAGGCGTCGGACGTTGCCCGCGGTCTCCACCACGAGCAGTGAATTCTGCTCGGGCATGGCCACCAGCATCCCGTACTCGCCGACCATCGACTTCAGTTGCTCGGCGACATTCGCGGCGGTGGCGTTGACCAGCGGAACGATGAGCGTGACGACGGTGTCGGGGGTGACTGCCGAAGGAAGCTCGCCCACGAAGGTGGGCACGTTGACCCGCTTGGACTCGTCCAGCGCGTCGAGCACCAGCCGGCCGTCCTCCTGTCGCAACATCAGATTCCTGGTCTGAAGAAGGATGTTGAGCGTCTCGAGCGCCTTGGGCAACGGATAGGGAGACGGATGGAAGTAGTCCACGGTGCCGGTCGGCACTTCGACCGAACGCACCACCGGCAATCCGGAGGCCCGGGAGAAGTAGTCCAGCACCTGATCCCACGACTGCTGCTTGAAGTTGAACCGAATCTGCGGGATTCCGTCCTCGTCGAGAACCTGCCGAACCGGAGACTCCTGCGCCAAGGCGGCAGACCCTCCCGACAGAAGGCCACCAGCGGCCAGGCAGGCGGCGAGAAGGAAGGGACGTCGGACACGGGGGCGAGTCTCAATCATCGCATCGGCTCCTCCCGGCCTCCCGAGATCGTCGACTCGCCCGCTTGGCGACCCGCGTTCCAGGAGTACCGGCGTCCACCACGAGGGCGAACATGCTGCGACAACATCCGAACCGGGATCCACCCGATGCGGACGGCTTCCGGGCCGCACGGACCCGAGTCGCGATATGTGGTGGAATTGTACCTTCAGACCACCATGGATTGTGGTTTGAAACCACCGTGGAAGTGGTCAAACATGCGGATAGATACCGCCCGGACCGCGATTGGTTCCGGGAGTCGGGCAAGTCACCGATCAAGGGGGTGGGAGTCAGGGAGCGGGACGTTGAAGGGGCGATCCCACCAGGACGGTCCAGGACTCCTCACCGAGCCGAATCGTCGCGATGTCGGCGTCGATGTCGACCAGCGTCACCTCCACCTCGCGGTCCAGGGTCGTCGCCACCCCAGGCAGCAGGGTGGCGGTACGGCCGGATGGCAGATGTCGGCACCAGGCCTCCTTTCCCGGATCACCCTCGACCAGGCCGGTCAGAATCCACCCGGACAGCGGGTCCGGCAAGGTGACCGGGGCGACAGGCTGGGGCGGCCTCGCCACCTTCGGCGGCTCCGGCTTTTCTTCCAACGCGAATGGGTTGGCCGCCACCATCTCCGCGTATCGCCCGAGAGGACGAATACCG
>CAJWFU010000406.1:0-2991 GCA_913031315.1 uncultured Phycisphaerae bacterium
ACCCCGGAATCGAGAGCATCGAACCGAAACGGAAGAGCCGGGCATCCGCCGCGACCAGATCACCACCGTTGGTCTCCACCGAATAGCCGCTTGCGGTGATGCCGTCGGCTTGTGTTCCGCAGGATCGCTCGTCCGGGCTGTACGCCGTCACTCGCATCCGGATGATGCGGGAGGGAACCACCGGTCGACCATTGAAGTATCTCGTGGTGAGGTGACGAGGCCCCGAAGGGGTTGCAGCCGTGCGCTTCGTGGAAGCCATTGAAATCGCGGCGGACGCCACGATGCCGGAAGCGGTCGACAATGCCTCGACCCTGCCCGCAAGCAACGTTGAGAAGATCAACGCGATCGCGGGAATCAGATGGCGGAACGTCGATCTCGAGATATTCGCATCCGACCTTCGAATCAACGGCTCGCTCCGGGGCGGCGTCGCGGCTGGACGTCGCCTGAATGGTTTGCGGCGACGAACGGACGTCGAACCGCAGTCGCACATGATGCCGGAAATCTCCTCGGGAGCCAGTCAATTGAAGCCTCTCCCCCACGCTTCATGGCTTCCCGGACCAGAATGACCACCCCACACGGACTCTTTCCGGACCTTGGCTCGAAAAGCCGTAGACTTCGAGGCATGCCGGCCATCGATTTCCTCGTGTACTCGCTGATCGGCGTGCTGTCTGGATTGGTCGGAGGCCTGCTCGGAATCGGCGGGTCGACGATATTCATTCCCGCAGCCACCCTGATCCACGGCCCGGACCAACAGGTCTATCAGGCCGCCGCCATGATCTTGAACGCCGTGGTGGCGACCACGGCGACGATCAAGCATTACCGAAACGGCATGCTCGAACGTCGACTGTTGATCACCATGATGATCCCGGCCACGATCCTCGTCCTGATCGGTGTCGCGGTCGGCAATCACCTCGGCGGCGAGATCCTCGCGCGACTCTTTGGAATCCTGCTGCTCATCCTCGCCGTGTCGGAGGCGAAGTCCCTGATCGCGAGACGGCGAGCCACGGAAGTCCCCACGTCCGACGAGGAACCGGATCGACGAGCCCCGTCCTGGGTCCTCATGCCGATCGGTGGCCTGATGGGATTCCTTGGTGGACTCCTGGGTATCGGGGGCGGCACCGTGGGCGTGCCGATGCTGAGGTTCTTCGGTCGACTGCCACTTCGAAAAGCGATTGCCAACACCGCTGCGGTGACGATCCCGCTCGCCGTGATCGGCGGCATCTACAAGAACGTCTCGCTCAGTTCACTTCCGGAATTCGCAGACGGCGGTTCGGAACAGGCGATCTGGATCGCCCTGGCCCTCATCCCCGGCGCCATCCTCGGAAGCTGGATGGGGGCGAGCCTGGTTCACCGCCTGCCCTTGGTCGCGATCAGGATCGCGTTCCTGTGCCTGCTGGTGTTCGTCGGTACGAGGATGATCGGCCTGCACTGAGCGGCCGGAAACCTCGTCATCCACGAGATGTTCCGTCAGCCTTCGGTTCCGGGGAGCATCGGTCCGGCACAATCCTCGCCCTCGGGGACCACGATCCCGAAGACATTGATCACCGCGGAATCTCCACCCGCGGTGACGATCTCGATCGGGGCGTACAGGACTCCACGAAAGTTCTCGGAAGGCGTGATCCGAACCAGGGCGTAGGTCATGATCCCGTCCGAGGTCTCCTCGGTCCGGGTCCCGACGAGATCCGCGGCGATCTCTGAACGCGCCGAGATGACCGTGGCGATCGACCGAGCAACCGACTTGAAGGGGATCTCCAACTCCGTCGATTCTCCCGGAGCCAGTCGTCCGAGTGGAAAGCGATAGCCACCGGAGACCTGCAGGTTTCGATTGAGCTTCGGCAACGTGGATTCATGCCGGAGATAGACATCCACCACCGGCACGTCCTCACGATCGGTCTCGATGACGAGGTACCGGGGATACGGCTCGACCATGCGATCGAGGTCATAGGTGAGGATGTACTTGTTTCGGGGGCTGTCGGTGCCGGGATTGAAACCGAGAAACTCCGGTGGCATCCCGTGGAACGAACAGATCGAAAAAGGCTCGGAATCGATCGACTCGACCACGATCCGCCCCTGACGGGACTGGCCCTGAACCGCGTTGATGAGCGTGGGGATGGGACGGATCGGCAATGCGATCTCCGCCTTGAGGTCGAGAACCTTCACCACCGGATACCCGTCAATCAGAATCTTGATCGAAGCGCTCTTCGTGCCGATGTTCGGCGTGGCGTCCAGCTCGGCCCCGAGATCCACGCTCCCGCCGGCGGGAATGACCGTCCCACCGATCTCATCGAGGGTGGTGCATTTGCAGGACGGCTCTGCTGCCAGAATGAGCAGGTCCTTGTCACCCCGATTGATCAATTTCACCGATCCGCGGACCGGAGTGTCCGGGGCGATGAATCCGAAATCAAGGATCGGCGGTTCGATGCTGATCGGTGGTTCGTCCCCAACGGGGGCCGAGACGGTCGGCGTGGCCTGGACGAGCCGACGTTCATCCGAATCCTGCCCCGGCTTGCTCTGGACCTCGGCGGTCGGAGTCTCGGTTTCCGAGCTTCCACCACAACCAGAAAAAGAACCGACCGAGAGGAGTACAGCGGCGAACACTGCCGATCGACTGACGGGCCGAGCGAGAATGCTGGCGGAGGATCGAATCAGGCTGTTCATGGCGAGGAAAACTCCAACGAGGTTGGTCTGGTGCGGCCCCGGACTTGGGGAGAAGAATTCTAGCAGGGCTTCCGCGGATCCCGGAACCTCCATCGACCACCCGGTTCGCCCCATCCAATCCCACCTCCGATTCCACAGATCATGACGGCAGGCCCGAAAAAGTCTCAATTCCACACCATGCAAACTTGCATGCGGGTCATTCGAGCGCATCTTGTGTCTGAGTCTTCGACCGCGACTCCACTCAAGCGTCTTCCAGCCCAAGGCCGGAAAGAACGGTGGGTGAACCGCGAGGAAGACCGCGTCTCCGAGGGATCTTCCCCCTTCGCCTCGGAT
>CAJWFU010000407.1:0-2990 GCA_913031315.1 uncultured Phycisphaerae bacterium
GTTGTTGCATCCTCAGGGGGCAATCACACCAGGTGATGATGCCCTGATGGGAACCGTGGAATATCGATCCGCATCAGTGATTCGTCGACAAAGATTCGATCCGGAAGGATCCGAGGTTCGAGCATTCATCGATGACAATTCGAAGGCGGAGTCGCTTGAAACGGCCGTGGTCTCGATTTTCGCGGCGGTCCGTGGCGGAAATGGTCTGGGGCGACCTTTCCAGAAGCCGGGGGGTTGTTGACGCTGACCTGACATCAGTTCAGGATGAATTGATGTTCAAACCCAAGATTCGCTCGGCTCTCTTCGCCGTTCTCGCTTCGATCCCGATGTCGGCATGTTCGAGTTCGTCCGAGGTCGAGCCGTCGCATGGTTCCGTCGGGCATCGCTACGACACCCTGCACGATTTGTGTCGATCGGGAGAGGCCACCCCTTCGGGGGTGCGGTCCTTCCTGGACGCTGGCGCTGATGTCAATGCCCTGCAAAGGATCGAGCTCGCGGAATTCGATCTGGGGATCGACATGGATGACGATGGTCAGCCGGATCATTCCCACGGCGACATGGCGCCGATTCATCTTGCCGCCCTGGCCTGCGATGTGGAGGTACTCGAGTACTTGATCGACTCGGGGGCGGACGTTCATCTTCCCGGATACGGGGACCGGTTTCCGATTCATCTCGCTTCCTTCGCCAACGACCAGGTGGTGATCGAGGCACTTCTCGACGCCGGCGCGGATGTGATGGCCAGGACCTGGAACGACTCGACCCCTCTGCACCTCGCCATGATTCATCAGATGGAAGTCGAAATAGTCGAGACGCTGATCGAGGCCGGGGCCGACGTCGAAGCGATCAATCAAAATGGCGTCACCCCGCTGCTCATCGCCAGCAAGAGATCCGATCAGGTTCCCGTCATCAGATATGTCCTGGCCGCCGGTGCGAATGTTCACGCCACCGAAAAACATGGAAACACCGCGTTGCACGATGCTTCGCAACGAACAGATGATCCGGAAGTCATCCGGATCCTGATCGACGCCGGGGCTCGGGTGGACGCTCGGAACCACGGGGCCCACACCCCGCTGCACGCCGCCGCGCAGTCTTCCGGACATCCGGGGGTTCTTGAAGCCTTGCTGGAGGCGGGGGCGCTCGTCGACGCGACGACCGCGGAGGGCGTCACACCGCTTGAACTCGCCATCCAGATGAATGTCGAGCCCCAAGTCCTGACGACGTTGATCTCCCATGGTGCGGTGGTCGACCAACCGGGGTCTGATGGCTGGACGGCACTTCATGTGGGGGCACGATTCCGAAACGTGGATCTGCTGGCGGTGCTGATCGACGCGGGCGCGGATCTCGAGTCCACGGGGCCGGATGGGAAGACGGCGCTTCATTACGCCGCGATGCGAGAAGGCGATGCATCGATCATGGCGCACCTTCTGGACGCGGGCGCTTCGGCCGATGCGATGACTGGTGATGGACTGAGCCCCCTGCATGTGGCGATCGGGGTCGGTGGCGATCCGGAAATGGTCGGTCTCCTTCTTGCGGCGGGTGCGGATCCAGAGGTCGAATTCACGGGGGCGATCCGGCCGATACACGCGGCTGCCAGTTCTGCGAACAAGGAGGTCCTCGAACTCCTGATTCAAGGCGGAGCCGACATCACGGCGAAGACGGAGGCCGGAAACGGACCGTTGCACCTCGCGGCTGAATTGAACGACGATCCTGCGGTCGTCGCGTGCCTGCTGGAGGCCGGCGCTTCGGTCGGCCGCCGAAACGGAGCGGGTTGCACCGCATTGTTCACCGCGGCGATGGCGAATCCCAATCCGGAAATCATCGAGCTACTCCTCGCTGCGGGAGCCCGTGTCGATACCAGGAGTCGAGAATCCCTCACTCCGCTGCATGCCGCGGCACAGTTGAATCCCAATCCGGAGGTCATTCGGCGGCTCGTGCTCCATGGTGCCGATCCGAATGTCCTCGACCGATCACTCGGCACACCGCTTCACCGCGCTGCCGGCGGTAATCCGAATCCCGAGGTCCTCCGGTCGCTCCTTCTCGGAGGAGCCGAGGTGAATGTCGGCAACAACCTGCAACTCACGCCTCTCCACATGGCGGCAAGTCAGGGGAGCAGCCTGGAGGCGGTTCAGGCGCTCATCGAAGCAGGCGCGGACGTCGAGGCCAGGTCTTCGTTCTCTCTGTTGCCCGGATCAATGACCCCGCTGCATGCGGCGGCTCAACTCCAGTCGGATCCTCGCATCATCAAAGCGCTTCTCGACGGCGGTGCCTCGGTCGAGACTCGGGATCGAGATGGAGGGACCGCTCTTCATCACGCTGCCCGCCACGCTCCGCAGTCTCGGGGTCTGGAAGCCCTGATTGCTGGAGGTGCCGAGCTCGAGGCGCGGGATACGCAAGGATTCACACCGTTGCACGTCGCAGTGCAGTCGAATCGTGAGGTCGAGGTCATTGCCGGCATCATCGATGCCGGCGCCGATGTCAACGCCCGCGCACGGGATGGTCGAACCCCACTTGATGTGGCGATGTTCACGCATAAGAAGGTGCTGCGAGATGCCGGCGGTGAAAAAGGTTCGAGGCTCGATGCCCAGCGGCCCCGTTGATCGATGCTCTTCAAAAGGCTGATCACCCGGGCATCGACGGTCGAAGTTTTCAGTCCGAATGAAGACCGGTCTCACCTGCGGGTCGAGCGTGCCTCGGTCGTGAAGAGGGGCCGCCGTCGATGGCTTGGAACCTGATGGGGGTTGGTGCCATCGACCAAGGGAAGGCCTTGATCCCTTCCGTGATGAATTTCTGATCCCGTGAGCGCGAATTTCTCGCTCAAGGGGTTCGTTTGATCTTCCTGCTTTCAGAGCTGGAAATGATCCGGGTCGGATCCCCCGCCGCGACAGAGCCGCCCGCATGGCGATGCGGATGAACGAAGAAGCCCTCGGAACCGATGGGGTTCCGAGGGCTTCAGTGGGCGATATTGGACTCGAACCAACGACCTCTGCCAT
>CAJWFU010000408.1:0-2988 GCA_913031315.1 uncultured Phycisphaerae bacterium
GGTGGAGGGATGACCGGGACTCAGCCTCGCGGGACCGACCGACCTCACCGCAGACATTCTCGACCGTCCTCCGACACCCAGACGTCTCTCCCGCTTGGCGGTCCTCACCCCCGCGGGTCCGACAAGGAAGTTCGCAAGTCGCCCGGTCCCGAACCCGCCTTTGCCGAATCGCGATTTCGAATCGTCTCTCCAGACCAGATCACCCTCTGCCGCTGCTTGAAGAGTCACCTGACCGCCTGAACTGAAGATTGAAGCAGCCGGGACGTGGCCGTGCGACCTCCGCCGACCATAGGCTGCCGACATGATTCCGATGATCTTCGTCGTCCTTCTGTCGGCCATCACCCAGTCGACACCCCCCACCCTCGATCTGGCCAGGGCGATGGCCGATCCCGCCTGGCTCGGTGCTTTTCCCGAACGAATCCGCTGGACGATCGACGGCCGACTCGTGTTCGATCGCCGGGTCGGCGAAACCGAAGAACGAGTCACGTTCGTCGTCGATCCCGATACGGGAGCGCAGACCCAGCTCGACCTCGAGGCTCGCGAGTCCCTGGTTTCCGCCGGCGTCTGGAACCCGGCCGGAGATCGCATGGCCGCGGTGCGCGACGGCGATCTGATTCTCTTCGACCCCTCGGCGGGTTCCCTTCAACTGACTCGGACCACCGCCCGCGAGTCGTCTCCCAGATTCCTCGTGGACGGTCGCTTGAGCTTTCGCCGAGACGGTGTCCTGATCATTCGGGATCTGGAGACGGGGATCGAAGTGGAACCGGCGGAGATTCGCTTTTCAAAAGCGCCGGCGGCACCCGAAGAACCCGAGGGACTCGCGGCCGCCCAACGCCGACTGTTCACCACCCTCGCCCAACGAGCAGAGAACACGGAAGCCGGACGCCGACGCTCTGAGGAAAGGGAGACCGCGCGAACATTCGACGTGACGGGCCCCGTGCATCTGCCGCCCGAGGATCGCGAGACCGCCCGCCACCTTTCACCGGATGGCCGCTGGCTCCTGCTGGAAGTTGCGCCGAAATCCCGTCCCGAGGCACGCCGAGACGACATGCCGATGTGGGTGACCGACGATGGTTTCATCAAGAGCCGTGAACTCCGACCGAAAGTCGGCACCCGACCGCGGACTGCGGAACGACTGGTCCTGATCGATCTCCAGACCGCCACGTCCCATGAGGTCGACCTCGACGATCTGCCGGATCGTCGAGTCGATCGACTTCAGGACATCCGCCTTGAAAACGAAGCCTGGCGGACCACCGCCGGCACCGATGCGACCGGAACCACCAAGACTCTCCTCGAACGACTCACGGCCCTCGCCCGAAGCACCGCGCCGGCAGCCCCGTCCGCCGACGGTCCCTCCGCGCCCCCCCGTGCGATCTCGGTCATCGGCGTCGAATGGAATCCCAAGGGCGACCTGGCCGCCGTCATGCTGCGAAGCAACGACAACAAGGATCGATGGATCGTCGCGGTGGATCCGGCCCGCCTCACCGATTCCCTCTCGGAGGAGTCGACCGCGGATGCTGCAGACGACGAACAGGCCGCGACGAGTAGCGACGTGACACTGGTCGAACACCTTCATGATCCAAACTGGGTCAACTGGGCGTTCAACGAAATGGGCTGGATGCGGGACGGCTCGGAACTCTGGTTTCTCAGCGAAGCCTCCGGCTGGTCCGACCTTCTGACCTGGGATCCGGACGCCGGCGCCTCGAGTCGGGTTTCCGGCGCCTTCGAGATCCGCGGAGTGAAGGAGCATCCACGGAACGGCACCCTCTTCTTCCGATCCAATCGCGGAGATCCTTCGATCTGGAGACTCGAAGCGTTCGATCCGACGTCCGGCTGGAGCGAAACCATCGCCGGAGGTTCCGGAATGGTCGAACGCTTCGAGATCGCTCCGGACGGCTCCCGGGTCGCCTGCCTCGAGTCCACCCTTGAAAGGCCGGCTGAACTCTTCGTGGTGGATCTTCCCACGCCAGGCACCAACCCCGGCCGAGCTCGTCGGTTGACCGATTCACGTTCCGAGATCTTCGCTTCACTCGACTGGACGCCGGCCACCCTGGTCGACATCCCCAGCCGCACCGGTCGCGATATCAGGGGTCGACTCCACCTGCCCCCGACCGCCCCGCCTTCGCCCTCGGGCGATGGACGCCCGGCCGTGCTCTTCGTCCATGGAGCGGGCTACCTTCAGAACGGCCACGCCGGCTGGAGTCGATATTTTCGGGAGGGATTCTTCCACGATCTGCTCGCCCGCGAGGGTTTCGTCGTACTCGACCTCGACTATCGGGCGAGCGCCGGATACGGCCGCGACTGGAGGACCGCCATCGCCCGGGACATGGGACGATGCGAGCTCGACGACTACGAGGACGGCATCGCCTGGCTCGCCGATCAACATGGGGTCGATCCGAGTCGAGTCGGAATGTACGGCGGAAGCTACGGGGGATTCACCACGCTCATGGGCCTCTTCACCCGCCCCGGAATGCTTCAGGCCGGCGCAGCCCTCCGGCCGGTGACCGACTGGACTTTTTACAATGATGGGTACACCGCCAACATTCTGAATCAACCACAAGACGACCCCCTGGCCTATCGACGAAGTTCACCGATCGAGCATGCGGCGGGGCTGGACGCAGGCCTTCTCGTCTGCCACGGCATGGTGGATGACAATGTTCCATATTCCGACAGTGTCCGTCTCGCCCAACGCCTGATCGAACTGGGCAAGGTGGACTGGGAACTGGCGAGTTACCCCGTGGAAGCCCATGGCTTTCGGGAGACCAGCAGCTGGCTCGACGAATACCGAAGAATCCGCGAGCTGTTCCATCGTCACCTCCAGTCCCCACCACCCGATTCCGAATAGGTTGCAGAACCCGTCTTCGGGTGACCGGCTTCGTCATTCAGAAGCCACGAATCAACGGTCCGAGCGTCCCCCGCGGTACCATGCGGCCTCCGGAACAAACAACGAGCCTTCCATGCCAAAGATCACATCATTTTGCGGACGAC
>CAJWFU010000409.1:0-2970 GCA_913031315.1 uncultured Phycisphaerae bacterium
TGAGTCGTTTCGAACGCCCCGCGCCGGAAGCGCTGCGTTGGATCGTTCGGCGTGCGATGGCTGACTACGGCCAGCGATACCAGACGGCCATGGAGATGCTCCAGGACCTGCAGGTCGTGGCCGACGCCGCTGATCCCTCGGCGGTCACGCCGGCCATGCTTCCGTCCATGGGTGCTCGACCGGCGGAGTCGGACGCTCCCGTCAGGGTGGCGAGGACCGCGGCTGGACGCCCGGCCCCGCCCCCGGTGAAGGTTCCAGAAGCTTCTTCCGCCCGGCCGAAGGTGCGGGTGGCCAACTGGTGGACCGGTGCGGTGGAGAACTCGGGACGGCTGGCGGCCGGCGATCAGGTTCGGCAGGCGCAGGCTCGAGTCGCAGAGCGTCGAGCCGAAGCTCGCCGGCGTCGACCGGCTCCGGCCTCCGGTTCCACGGGGGCCCATCTGCCGCTGGGGGTGGGTATCGCCTTCTGCGTCGCCTTCTGCATCGCGATCGGCTGGGGGTGGTTGTGGAATTCTGAAGAGCCGCAGTACCGCCCCGGGTTCGAACGGGTCAATGTCGTGCTCGATGCGTTGATCGGTGAGCAGATCACGCTGGTGACGGGGGAGATGATGGAACGGGGCGCGGTCCAGGTCAGTTATGAGGAACCCGATCCCGCATCCTTTGGCGAGGGGGCGACGGTGCCCGAACCCCAGGCCGGCGGCGGGCTGGTGCTGGTCGACGACCGGCGGACCCTCGGTGGACGGGAAGACGAGATTGATCGAATTCAGGCCGCGCTGCAGTCTGCGGGGTGGCGTCCGGAAAAAGATCTTGATGCCACCGCAGGTGCATCCATGGCCATGTTCGAGTGTCGAAACGTGTTGGATGGAGTCACTGGATCGTCATCCGCCGGGGCTTGGGCGATCGATTGCGATGCTCTTCAAGTCTTTCGAGACGAAGAGGGCATCGAAGGGGTGCTCTGGGTGACCGGGTTTGAAGATGGTGACGGCGGCGACCGGAACGACATCGCGGTCATCCTGATCACCGGTGGAAACGCCACCCGGCTGTATCCCCCGGTCGCAGGAGAGGTCGTCATCAGGGGATTCTGGCCGGACGGGCATTCGGAGGCGTGTCGGATCGAATTCAACCTGACCGATGAGAGTGTCGTGGTGCAGCCGGTCTCGACGCCCGGCCCGCCGACGCCACCCGAGTCGGCCGAGTCTCGGGAATCGAAGCCGATCGGTTCCTCATTCCACGAGCGGCGGGTTCATCATCGAGTTCGAATTGGACTCCAGCCTTCGATGGGAAACGCTGGTCAGGCTCGTTCTTCGGGAACGCGGCTGGCTGCCTGAGCGTCGGCGCCCGGGTGTCGGGGGCGTCAGAACGAGCCAACGGAGAATCCGAGGCCGGGTGATGTGGCCTCTTTCCACAAGGTCGCGGCGCTGGGGCGAGGGTCCTCACCCAGCATCCCTATACTGATGACTCCCGACACGGAGATCGTCTTCATGCAGCATCCCGGCGCCCGGCTTCGAGCCCTCGTCGAGCACGACGTCGTCAGCATCCCCGGTGCCTTCAATGCGCTGGTCGGCCGAGCGGTGCGTGACGCAGGATTCCAGGCCACCTACATCTCCGGAGGCGCCACCGCGAACGTGGCTGGTTTTCCCGACGTCGGGCTCCTGACCATGACAGAGGTCTGTCGGACCATTCGAGAGATCAGCGATGCCTCGGGAATTCCAGTGGTGGCCGATGCGGACACCGGATACGGCGAGGTGGAATGTGCCGTTCGGACCACGGTCGAATACGAGCGAGCGGGGGCGGCGGCGCTCCACGTGGAGGACCAGGTCTTTCCCAAGCGGTGTGGCCATCTCGATGGCAAGGAACTCGTCTCGACCGAGGAGTTCGCCGAGAAGGTCGAGGAGATGGTCCGAGCGAGGATCTCCCCCGACTTCATGATCATCGCGCGAACGGATGCTCGGCATGTGACCGGGATGACTGATGCGATCGAACGGGCGAATGCGTATCGAGCGGCCGGGGCGGACGCCATCTTCCCCGAAGGACTGCAGTCCGAAGAGGAGTTCAAGGAGTTCGCGGAAGGATCTCCCGGCCTTCTCCTCGCGAACATGACCGAATTCGGAAAGACCCCGATCATTCCCGTGGCTCGTTTCGGGGAACTCGGCTACCGAATGGTCATTCATCCCCTCAGCATGATGCGGCTCGCGATGGGCGAAGTGGCTCGTGGGCTTGCGTCCCTCCGCGAGACCGGATCGGTGCAGTCGTCGCTGGATCGGATGCAGACCCGTAAGGAGCTCTACGGTCTTCTCCAGTACGAACCCGGACGGGAATGGCGTTTTCCGGGCGGTGCCGACATCCGCTGAAGGTCCCTCAGCGTTCCGTTCGTCGCTGGAAGGTGATCGGTCCTTCGCTGGAGCCCCAGGTCTGAGTGCCCCCGGCGTCGAAGCCGCGATCCCAAACACTGATCATCGTGGCCGTGATGACGACTTCGCTGGTGGCGTGGGTCGCGCCTTCGCGGGCGTTCTCACAGCCGGCGCCCCGAGTGCCGCCGCGGAAGGCGTCCTCGCGATCGGTGAAATGCAGCGTGCATCCCTCCTTCGGCAGGAGGAGGAACGGATCGACGCCATCGAGGCTTCGGGGGTTTCGCCAGGATCCAGGGGCTGGGAGGTCGCCCGCAGGGAAAGCGAAGACTTCGGCCACCAGGTCGGCCTGGTCATCGATTCGGACGCGGAGCACTTCCTGGCGAAGGGCGCGAATCGAGCGATCCGTGCCGCTCGTTCGGGTCTCTTCGACGTAGATCCAGCGTCCGTCGGTGCGATCCGGCCAGATGGGGCAGCCGTGGAGATCGAGCGCCTCGGCCCCGGAATCTCGATCCGTATCGTCGAAGGATCCGGTGAGCCAGTCGGCGAGGCGATCGACCTTTTTCGGGATCTGCGGAGCGTGGGTGTTGGAACTGGTTTCCACGCCGCAACCCCCGCCGCAGAG
>CAJWFU010000410.1:0-2969 GCA_913031315.1 uncultured Phycisphaerae bacterium
GAAGGCTGACCGTGGCATCGAGGCAACCCGCCGCGATGGCTCCTGCGGTGTAGGCGGCGAGGTCGGACCACAGGAATCCACGCCCGAGGAGAAGGGCTCCCGGCGTGGTTGCTCGGATCGCATCAAGCCAACCGATATGGACGAGCTGGGAAAATTCGACCAGCGTGGCGGCCAGCAGGCCGAGGGTGGCCACTGATCGGCTGCGGATGTCGGGGAAGAGCAAGCGAAACCCACCGCAGGCGGCCGCGCTCCAGGCCGCATCGCCGCCATAGGTCCCCAGGAGCGGCCAGGTGGCGATGATCGTCCAACGGCTGGCCAGTCCGAAGCCGGTCGCGCCGATCATGATGATCAATCCGTGGATTCGTCCCGCTCGCCTGGAGGGCCTCGCCTCGGGTTCGAATGATTCCTTGATCATTGCCGAATCACTTCGCCACTTCCCGTCCAGGTCGTCCGGCCGGGGCGGCGCCGGAGCGGGTTGGCCCGGTCGGCACCGTCGCCGACGAAGCGTTCCTGATTCGGATCCCATTCGAGAGGCTCGCCGAGCTCGTATCCGATCGCGGCGAGTTGGCAGAGAGTCGCGGTGCGATGTCCCGCTTCCGCGGGTGCGATCGTCGGGCGTTTCTCGCGAATCGCTTCGATCCAGTCGGTGATGTGGTCCTTGGGACGGGGAATTCGAGCGGTCTCGGAGATGGTCGCTTCCAGCAGGCTGGGATCACTCGTTCGGAGATACCCTCGTCCCGCTTCGATCCATCCATCGGATCCTTCGAATCGACAGTCGATCTCGCCCTCATGAACGAGCTCGATTCCGTCGGCATAGACCAGTCGGAGGCCGCGGTCTTCTCCCGTTGCCGGCGGGAGGATCCGAGCAGGTCCGGTCGAGTCCCGGCCAAGGGCCCATTGGGCGATGTCGAAGTGATGTGCCCCCATGTCGGCCAGGCCACCCCCGGCGAACTCTCGGTACTTCCGCCAGGCGGGGTAGTGACGATGTTCGTCGATCGGGCACAGGTCCTCGTGAAACGGTCGAGCGGCGGCAGGGCCCAGCCATCGATCCCAGGCGTCGTGATTCATGGTCTGGGGAAGTGGCCGGGCCGGCAGGTCACAAGCGACCGGGGCATCACCGACGCCGATACGAACCCGGCTGACATCGCCGATGGCTCCGTCCCGAACGAGTTCCGCTGCTCGCACGAAATGTCGTCCGAATTCCGTTCGTTGCTGACTCCCGACCTGAAACGCGATGCCGCTGCGAGCGGCCGCATTCGCGATCCCTCGTCCTTCGACGATCGACCGGGACAGAGGCTTTTCGCAGTAGACGTGGATGCCTCGGCGGCATGCTTCGATGGACGGGACCGCGTGCCAGTGATCGGGGGTGCCGATCATGACCGCGTCGAGATTCGCTTCCGCAAGCATTCGCATTCCATCGTCATACGGTCGGCAGAGTTCGCCGCGGGCATCTCCTTGCACTCGACGCATGGCGGCCTCCAATCGGACCGGATGCACCTCGGCGACGCCGACCAGTCGGATGCCGGGTTGCTGGAGAAACCGATCCAGGAGGTTTCGGCTTCGTATGCCGTATCCAAAGACCCCGAACCGCAGGGGTCTTTCCGGATTCCGAAGGAAGGGGGTTGAATGCCCGAGGAGGCTTGGGGCCGGAAGCACGGAAGCGGCGATGGTCGCGGCGCCAGCGAGGAGGATGCGACGGCGGGCGGGAGAATCTGGTGATGGGTGCATGATCTTCAGGGTACGCGACGGATATGCGTTTCCCTTGAGAATCCCCGAAACCGCGATCGCATGATGAAACGAACCGGACCGGCGTCAGCCGTTCCGGTTCGTATCGCCATGGTCGGATGGGACCCGGCGTGAAGTCTGAAGAAACCTCTCAGTTCCGGCGGCGTCTGCAACCGATGGCCGCGGCGAGTCCGAAGAGGGCCAGGGCACCGGGGGCCGGGACCTGCCCCACGAAGTCCTGATACTGATCGTTGCGGTAGGTGATCAGATTGGAACTGTCATCCGCGACGAACAGGGTGTCCTTCATGGCCGAAAAGTAACCGCCGGCATCTTCGGAATACTCTCCAAACTGGACGGCGCCCATGCTTGGATCGATGCGATCGATGATCAATTCCGCGTCACCGTCGAAATTTTCGCTCATGATTTCCCAGGTCATCATCGCGAATGCCGCCGCCATCGAGCGGGACCCGCTTTCAACCACCTCGTCGTAGTGATTGGTGAACAGGCTCGAGAGGATGAGACTTCGTTGAAAATCGCCATCCGGCGCTTCGAAGGGGGTCATCGAGTAGGCGACGAGTTCCTCGGTGACATCCTGCTGGAGTTCTATGCACAGCAGGGCGAGGTCGGTGCCGTCGAAGGCGAGGGTTCCGGCGAACGCGAACTGCGTTCGATCTCGGGCGGCCGAGTCCCAGGAGTAGGTCTGGTCGAAGGAGTATCGAATCGATTCCTTGGCGACCATTCCTTCCCACGCGAGATCGAGATCAGCCATGGCCGAACCCGACAAGCACAGCGCAGCAACAGCCGCGGCACGGAAAGTTTGCATGTCTGAATTCCTTTTCCATTGCTCGGGAGCACCGAGCCTGGAAACCGATCAAGATCGATTTCCGTCGCCGCACAGTTTCCACGCTGTGGCAACGACCCTTTTCCGCTTCCCTAGCCGACCCGGGATGGATCGGAACGTCGCAATTTGACGGAAGACCGGAAGCTGGTCTCTCGCCGACGAAGGGCAACGACGCACTGAATCATGGCACCGGAATCCTATAAGTCGAGTAATCGGCGCAACAGGAAGCAAAAAAGGCCATGGATATTTTATCGGACCACAATGGGCCAGCTGACCGCCCGCTCCGGAGGGTGGCCGATTCACCTGGTCTGGCGGCAAGCGGACATCCCTCGGAATGGCGCATGGCGGCGTCTCGCCGCGTTCAGGGACACTCGCCCCAGTACGCGAAGAAGAGGCCGAGATC
>CAJWFU010000411.1:0-2964 GCA_913031315.1 uncultured Phycisphaerae bacterium
CAGGCATGAAAAGAGAATCCTTCGATGGACGTGGTGATGGATCAGGCGGTCGTCCGTTCGGAACCGGCGAGCACGACGTTCTCGCCATGAGCGAGCCTGGCCCCGCGGTTCTGCTCCTCGAGCAATTCGAATCGAAGATCCTCGGTGGTCCGGTGAGCCATGAGTTCCAGCCCGCAATCCGCCAGTAATCCGGGGATCAGGTCGGGACTCGAACCCCAGGTGAACCGCTCGTTTCGAAACGCCAGCCACTTCGTGGCAAGCAGGCGTTGTTCGGCGAAGTCCCACCGCCCGGACGGCGTCTCTTCCATGTAGGTGAACAGGATTCGTGAGTCCGATGATCCCCCGCTCACGAACCGCAGCAGGTCGCGGACTCGGCGTTCGCTCAGGTACATGGTCAGTCCCTCCGCGACGAACAGGGTCGCGGCGTCCGGGTCGTAGTCAGGACATCCAGCCAGCGCACCAGTGATGCCATCCTCTTCGATGTCCGATTGGACGAAGACACATCGCTTCGTGGACAGGTCGAATCGCTTCACCGCGGCGATCTTGACCGCCTGGGTGGCCGGGTGATCGACCTCGATGACGGTGATGCCCGGGTGATCGGCCGCCACCCGAAGGCTCAAGGTGTCGAATCCAGCGCCGAAGACCACCATCTGCGAGACCGAGGACAGAACTTCGTTTCGAACGGTCGATTCGATGAACCGCTTGCGAAGCATCTGGTGCAGGTAGATCCCCGGTATCGAGATCGCCTGCAGGAGACCCGCCTTCCAGAGCAACATGCGACGTTGCAACCACGAACCTGAGATTCGCTCCGGCCACTCGAGGCATCGGATCATCTCCACGGCGTCGCCTGCAAGCCCGCTCGGAACCTCGCTCCGCAGGCGTGAATGATGGGACGTCCAGTAGACCCCGTTCAGAACGAACTTCGCCGTGTCACTCGGACGATCGTGTCTCATCAGAAACCACCGTCCCTGGCGATCGTCGAAAGCAGATCCGATGCGACCTGCCGGGCGGCATGTCCGTAACCCGGTCCGAAGAGCAACCAGTGATTCATCAGGTGATGGAGCCGCCCCAGGCCGATTCGCACCTCGGAGGCGTCCAGGACATCGGGGCCCTCGACCTCGACCAGACGATCGAAATAGGCGGACTCGCAGACCGAAGGGAAGCCCCCGAAGAGACGCATCAGGCCGAGTTCGAAGAGCGGATCGCCGTGGGACACCGCGGGGTCGATCACCATGATCCCCCGATCGGGCGTGGCGTGCACGTTGCCTGACCACAAGTCTCCATGAAGCAGGGCCGGCCGGATTCCGCGGGGCAGGATTCCGGCAAGATCCTCATCCAGTCGCGCGAACAGCTCTCGATCGATGGAATCCAGCAGCCCCGTCTCATCGAGCCGCCGCCGCATGGGACCGAGACGTCGCTCCGACAGGAAACGCGGCCAACTCGAAGCGTCACTCGCCGGCGAATTCTCCTGACTCGTGTTCCCGAGGTGATTGTCGTGGTCGAAGCCGAACCGTTCCTCATCGCTCGACGCATGAAGATCAGCGAGGCGATTTCCGAAATCGATCCAGTCCGCCTGCGAAGGCCGGATCGAATCACCGAGGTCCTCGAGTACCAGCATCACCGCTTCGGGCGACGTTCCCACGCCCATGACCTCGGGTACCGGGAGGGTCCGGGTCGCGGCGATCGCGGTCAGACCCGCCGCCTCCTCGTGGGCCCGCGATTCGAGGTGGCCGGGCGCCGCTTCCGCCCGGGTCGAGATCTTGACGATGACGGTCCGACCGTCGGCGAGTCGGAGTCGACGAACGTCCGCGATGCAACCCCCGCCGCAGGAAGTCGATTCGACCACCCTCGAGGGAATTCCAATCTCTCCGAGCATGACATCGATCCGAGAGGGACCACTCACACCGGTCATGGATCCTGCGCCGTCAGAAGATCGTCGAGAAGCGATTCACACGCCGCCTCGATCAGGTCGTACATGTGCACGAACCCATCCTCGCCGCCGTAGTACGGATCGGGGACTTCATCGAGATCCTTGGATGGATTCCACTCGAGCAGGAGACGGACCTTTCCATCCTCCGTCCCGAGCTCGACCATCGCCTGGTGGTTCGCACGGTCCATGCAGACGATCACGTCATGGTGATGCAGATCGCGATCCCGAACCTGCCGCGCCTTTGAATCGACGGCGTGTCCGCGACGAGCGCCCTCCGCCCGACTGCGCGGGTCCGCCCGATCACCCTCGTGCCATCCGCCAGTGCCCGCGCTGTCGATTTCGAAGCGACGCTCCAGATTCCGACGGGTGACCAGGGTTCGAAACACCGCCTCCGCGGCCGGCGACCGGCAGATGTTGCCAAGACAGACGAAAAGGATCCGGGTGGGCTCTGGAGTCATGTCGTCCACACCGTATCGTCCTCGATGATGGATGCAAACTTCGACGGAAGGTCGCGTTCCGCCACCGTCCCGGATGCTTCAAACCGCCATGAAACGCCGCCGAAGACGTCACCCCCTGGCAGGGACGGAATGGAGAAATCCTTCACTCGGCATCTTTCTTGCTGTTCCAGCCTTGGTTCCCCTAGACTGTGGAGTCCGGTTTCGACCGGAATGCTCTCTCACAATCGGGGCCGACTGGTATCGACCGGACGATGACTTTTCGTCGTGGCGCGTCGTGGAGCATCCCTGCCACGTAAAAAGGATGCAAACTTTTTATCTGCCAACACGCAGTACTCCCTCGCGGCCTGATCGCCGTGATGGAAACCCACCTGACGCCCGATGGGGCGGGTTTCCATAAAACATCGGGCTGGGTCCAAAGGGCTGGCATGCCTCGGAGGATCGAGAAATTCGTATGCCTTGTTCCCGGCTTGGGTTGTTCGCCCTCCGGGTCGGGAACGAGATCAAGGGTGAACTACACGCGTAGATGCGGCGTTCAGCACGTCTTGGCACGGGGGTTCGAATCCCCCCGGCTCCATT